>CANGUS010000040.1 GCA_947457085.1 Bacteroidota bacterium | reverse complement strand
CATAAAAAGTAAAATTGCATTTAAATTTCTAAAATAACAATTATTAATAGATTGTTTATTCTATTTTTGCACTCAAATAAAAATTTCTGTATTGGAAAACATTCAAATGGTTGACCTTAAAAGTCAATATCAAAAAATAAAAAATGAAGTAGATGCTGCAATGCAAGAAGTGATTGACACTACTGCTTTTATTAATGGACCACAAGTTGGATTATTTGCTAAAGAATTAGAATCCTATTTAGGTGTGAAACATGTAATTCCGTGTGCAAATGGGACCGATGCTTTGCAAATCGCGATGATGGCATTGAATTTGCAACCTGGTGATGAAGTAATAACGCCATCACATACTTATTTTGCAACTGTAGAAGTAGTTGCTTTATTAAAATTAACCCCAGTTTTTTGCGAAGTAAATCAAGATAATTTCACCATCAATGTTGATGAAATTGAGAAATTAATTACACCAAAAACAAAAGCCATCGTACCTGTTCACTTATATGGACAAAGTGCTGATATGGAATCTATTTTAGCAATTGCTAAAAAACATAATTTATATGTGATTGAAGACAATGCTCAAGCAATAGGAGGTTACTATACATTTTCTGATGGAACAAAAAAGGCCAATGGAACCATGGGAACGATCGGCACTACCTCTTTTTTCCCTTCAAAAAACCTAGGTTGTTATGGAGACGGAGGTGCCGTTTATACCAATGATACAGAATTAGCTGAAAAAATAAAAATGGTTGCCAACCATGGGCAACGTAAAAAATATGTTCATGAAATGGTAGGTTGCAACTCAAGATTAGATACTTTGCAAGCAGCTGTTTTAAGAGCCAAACTTCCTCATCTAGATAGTTATTGTGACGCGAGAAGAAAAGTAGCTAAAAAATACGATGAGGGCTTTGCCAATCATCCGAACATAACAACTCCTAAAATAGAAAAATACGCACACCACGTTTATCACCAATATACAGTTATTTTGGAAGGAGTGGATAGAGATGCGGTTCAACAAAAATTAAATGAAGTAGGTATCCCTTCAATGATTTATTATCCGATACCTGCTCACAAACAAAAAATGTTTGAGCAATTAGGAATGAGAAATGGTGAATTAATCATTACTGATTGGTTAAAAGATCATGTACTCTCTTTACCTATTCACACAGAAATGGATGACAAAACACAAGATTATATCATCAATCATTTTATCAAAATAGTAAATTCATTAGCATGATGAAAATTGCAGTGATTGGAACTGGCTATGTGGGCTTAGTGTCAGGGACTTGTTTTGCAGAATCGGGCAATCAAGTGATTTGCGTTGATATAGACACTAAAAAAGTAGAGCGTCTAACAAACGGCGAAATTGTTATTTTCGAACCAGGTTTAGATATTTTATTTCAACGAAATTTAAAACAAAAAAGGCTCTCTTTTACTACTAATTTACAAGAGGCTGTCGAAGCTTCTGATTTAATTTTTTTAGCACTGCCTACCCCTCCAGGTGAAGATGGTGCTGCCGATTTACGTTATGTATTAAGTGTTGCTGATGATATTGGGAAAATATTATCTGTGCATAAAAACTACAAAGTAATTATCAATAAAAGTACAGTGCCTGTTGGAACTGCTGAAAAAGTTCGAGCTAAAATTAATGAAAATTTTAGCGGGGAGTTTGATGTAGTGAGCAATCCAGAATTTCTAAGAGAAGGTGTTGCCGTGGATGATTTCATGAAACCAGACAGAGTAGTCATTGGCACACAATCTGAAAGAGCTAAAAAAATGATGCATCAATTGTATGCTCCATTCGTTCGCCAAGGCAATCCTATTTATTTTATGGATGAAAGAAGTGCTGAATTAACTAAATATGCTGCCAATTCTTACTTAGCGATGCGGATTACTTTTATGAATGAACTTGCCAATCTTTGTGAAAAAGTAGGTGCTGATGTAGAAACCATTCGTGTAGGAATTGGAAGTGATGATAGAATAGGCAAACGTTTTTTATTTCCTGGGATTGGTTATGGAGGAAGTTGTTTCCCAAAAGATGTACAAGCATTGGTGCAAACAGCTGCTCAGCATGATTATCATTTTAATATATTGAATGCTGTGATTTCTGTAAATGACATTCAAAAAACAATCTTAGCAGATAAAATCATTCATTATTTCAATGGTGATTTAAAAGGTAAAACAATTGGGATTTGGGGCTTAGCATTTAAACCTAACACAGACGATATACGGGAAGCTCCGGCCTTATATATTATTCCTAAATTAATTGAAGCAGGAGCTACTGTTAAATGCTTCGATCCGGAAGGGATGAAAAACACAAAGGAATATTTTGATCAAAACCATGCTGAAATAGCAAACTTAATTACCTATACAGAAGAACCATACCAAGCAATTGAAGGAGCCGATGCCTTAGCGATCTGCACCGAATGGAACTTGTTTAGAACACCCGATTTTGACAAAATAAAATTGCTCATCAAGAACAAAGCCATTTTTGACGGAAGAAATTTATATGATTTGTCAGAGATGAAAGAAAAAGGATTCTATTACAATTCTATTGGACGAAATATAATAAATTTATAAGTAATGAAAAGGGTATTAATAACTGGAGGCGCGGGTTTTTTAGGTTCACATTTATGTGATAAATTCATTTTAGAAGGCTACCATGTCATTGCCATGGACAACTTGATTACAGGCAATATTAAAAATATTGAACACCTTTTTAAACATCCTAATTTTGAATTCCATCACCACGACGTGAGCAAATTTGTATTTGTTCCTGGAGAGTTGGATTATATTTTACATTTTGCCTCTCCAGCAAGTCCTATTGATTATTTAAAAATGCCAATTCAAACATTAAAAGTAGGCTCTTTAGGCACACATAATTTATTGGGCTTGGCTAAAGCTAAAAATGCGAGAATGCTAATCGCATCCACCTCTGAAGTTTATGGAGATCCATTGGTACACCCACAAACAGAAGAATATTGGGGAAATGTGAATCCTATTGGCCCTCGTGGGGTTTATGACGAAGCAAAGCGTTTTCAAGAAGCTATTACCATGGCATATCATACTTTCCATGGTTTACAGACAAGAATTGTTCGCATATTTAATACCTATGGACCTAGAATGCGATTAGATGATGGCCGTGCATTACCAGCATTCATGAGCCAAGCATTGAAAGGCGAAGATATTACGGTATTTGGCGATGGATCTCAAACACGTTCATTTTGTTATGTTGGTGATTTAGTGGAGGGTATTTACAAATTACTGAAAAGCAACTATGCCTACCCTGTCAATATTGGAAATCCACATGAAATTACGCTAAAAGAATTCGCTGAAGAAATTCAACAATTGATCGGTGGGAATTCTAAAATAGTATATGAAGACTTGCCTCAAGATGATCCAAAACAACGCCAGCCAGACATTACAAAAGCAAAAGAAATTTTAGATTGGGAACCAAAAGTCAATCGAACTGAAGGTTTAAAAATTACCTTAGATTACTTTAAAAGTGTTTTAGGCATCAACTAATGAAAAACCAAAAAAGTATTTTTAGAAATTGGAGCTGGAAGCGGTTTATTTTAGACTTCTTGTTCTTTTTTTCAATTCAATTGATTGTTGGATATCTTTTGAGTTTTATTGATTTTTTTAAATCTGAAAATGGTTTTTACAAGGAAATAAAATCAATCCTTTTTCAAGCAATTTTGATGAGTAGTTTGTTTACTTTTTGGGACGATTACAAAGGAGATGCTGCTATTATCAAATTATATAAAAAACTATTTCATAAATGAATTTAAATATACCACAAGATTTATCTGCTCATTCTAGAGTTTGGATTTTTCAATGCAATCGTGCTTTTAGAGCACAAGAAGAATTAGAAATTAATGAGCAACTGTATAATTTTTATATTCAATGGAAATCACATGGAGAGGAAGTAAAGTCATGGGCAAAAGTTGTTTACCAACAATTTATAGTTGTCATTGCAGATGAAACAAATTGTTCTGTGGGTGGCTGCAGTACAGATGGCATGACAAGATTGATTAAAAGTTTTGAACGCCAATATGGCATTGACTTATTTGACCGCTTGACCATCACATTTTTAGTAAAAGACAAGGCAGAACAATTGCCTATGAATCAAGTAAAATATGCGTTAGAAAAAGGCTTCATTGAAACAGACACTTTATTATTTAATAACTTGGTGGATACGAAAGAAAAATTAGAAAACGAATGGCTAGTCCCTTTAAACAAAAGTTGGCTATGGAATCGAATTGTCAATTAAAAGAATAAAATGAAACATACAATTTTACTCATCCTATTCAGCTTATGCTATTTGACAGATGCCTCAGCTCAAGTAAATCAAAAATATTATTTTGATATAGATGGAAACAAAACATCATCAAGCAATGCTTCTTTTTCTATTTATAAAGAAACTAATGGAAATTATACTGGTAACTATTCCAATACGAAAAAATGTTTTTCAGGAAGTATTTTGTTACTCGATTCAAATTCATTTTTCAAAAGTAAATTCTCTGATACAGTTAAATGGTTTTTTAAAAATGGGAAAGAAAAATTTACCAAAGTATATAATAAAGAAGGGAAGTTAAATGGCGTTTCAAAATTCTATTATGAGAGTGGATCTTTATGGAAAGAATTTAATTTTTCCGAAAACGTTTTAGAAGAAAATCAATATACTGAGTTTTCCGAGGATGGCCAACGCTTTGATATTTTTGAAGACCATTTCAATGACAATTCTTCTGACTGGGAATTACTAACAAATGAAAAACAAGTAGTAACAATCGTCAATGGTACACTTCAACTAGTATCGAAAATAAAAGAAGGGACATCAAGATACAAATATTTAAAATTCGATAAAGAAGATTTTATCATCGAAACGAAAATTGAGTTGACAAAAAATAAAGAGGGAGATAGAGGCGGATTAATTTTTGGCTTTAAAGATTGGGACAATTATAACTTCTTTTACATATCAAAAGAAAATGTTTATATCGGATCCGTATATGAAGGTGCTGTCAATTATAACATCAAAGAAATGTTTTCATCTGCAATAGAAGAAAAAGGATTCAACACATTAAAAGTAATTTCTAGTGGTGCAGATATTTTGTACACAATAAATAGCACGGTTATTAGTAAGTCTTCAAAAATTTCATTTTTTGGAAACAATTTTGGGATTGCTGCCATTGGTAAATTTACTTTAAATGTTGATGAAATTGCTTTCAAACAAATCAGTTACAGTCAAATGGGGAATGGAAGTGTATCTGGTAATGGACAACAAAACAATGATGTGAAAGCTACTGGTACTGGTTTTTTCCTAAACACCGAAGGATATATAGCTACTAATTTTCATGTTGTAGAAAATGGAAAACATTTTGTAATTGATGTATTCGACACCCTATCGGCTTCATATAAATCATATAAAGCGACTGTGTTAATTAAAGATGCAGACAATGATTTGGCCATTTTAAAAATGGATGATATTGCCTACAAACCTCATTTTTCTCAAATAGAATATTCATTCCCTACCGCAAATTCTTTTGAGTTGGGAACAGATGCCTTTACATTAGGTTTTCCACTTGCATTGTCAGGGATGGGAAATGATGTTAAATTTACAGATGGGAAAATAAGTGCAAAAACCGGCTATAAAAGCGCTATCAACAGTTTTCAAACTACGATCCCCGTGCAACCAGGAAATAGTGGAGGACCTATATTTAATTCCAATTGTGAATTAATAGGCATCATTAATTCTGGCATTTCAAAAGCTGAAAATGTATCTTATGGAATTAAAAATAATTTCTTAATCAATTTAGTACAATCGTTGCCAGAAAAAATAAATATTACTCAAAACAATTCCCTATCGAATTTAAGTTTTGAAGAAAAAATTAAAAAAATGAAAAAGTACATTGTACTTATTCGTGTAAAATAGTACTTTCACCGGATGGTAAATAATATCTCATTGAAAACACTGATTTTAACTAGTTATATATGTGTTTTATCCAACATTATTTTTGCTCAAAACACCTCAATGCCCAAAGATTTGGATGGAGGAAAGTATACGCCTAAAAGTACTGAACCTAAAAATAATAAAAAAAGTGAATCCCATGAAAATCGAAATTTAATCGGTCTTAGTGTTGGGCACATGGTTCGTCAAATGGCTGTTGTTAGTTATGAAAGAGCCATCAACAATAGATTTGCAGCTCGATTGTCTTTAGGATATTGTTTGGGCAAAGATATTACAGATGGCCTTTTCAATGATGCGGATATCAATAGCAATCCTTATGAAAGTAAAATTGCCTCTACCTACAGTTTAAACAATGATTATGTTCAAAGTAATAATTTTTATACCGACTTTACAGGAAAAATATATACCAATATAAACTTTGCTGAATATTATGATATTGAATATAAATTTTATGCAGGTATTAATTACAGAGTATACAAACAAACTTTTGCATTTAACAGATCGGAAGACATCTTCCCAACAAACGTAAAAAATCTTCCAATTCTTTCATCTGGCACACAATTGGTTATTGGCCAAATGGCATACAGAGAAGACGGATTGGCTATGGAATACTATATTGGCATTGGCACTAAATCAAGCTCATTTCATGAAATGAGATACAATCCAACATCAAATAGATATGAATACAATCCCAATAAATCAAGAGAAAAAACTTTATTATTAACTTTTGGATTGATTTATGGCTTATCATTTTAAAAAAAACAAACAAGAAAAAAACATGAAAAAAACATTCTTATTTTTATTGGTAGCAATAATACCAATGACCTTTTTAGCTCAAGATTTAAGTGTCGATTGGTCGAAAAACATTTCTTATGATCGCATGACTACTGGTAGCTTGGAGGAATTTGCTGGATCTAATAAAGATTATGTTTATGCAGTTTTTAGTCCAACATATAAAAAATTATACAAAACACAACGCTACTTAATTGTTTTTGACAAAAAAACAATGAAGCAATTAGGAAAAATTAATATAAAAAGCAAAGAAGAATATAGCAATATATGTGTAACCAACGATGTGGTTTACATTATGTTTGTAAACGATTCAAAAGGTAAAGAAATATTATATGCTCAATCTTATACCCCTACGCTGAATGCAATTAGTCAAAAGAAAAAAGTATATCAAATCAATACATCTACCTTAGGAAGTTCTAAATATGTAAAATCAATTAAAACGCTTTCTAATGGCACTGCAAATAACAATTTATACATTGTGTCGGAGAGACCGAGAGTAAAAGGTGAAAATGTAGAAATTGAATACACTGTGATTAACAGTACTTTAAATGTAGTGAACAGCGGCCAAATTGAATTGCCTGTACAAAGCACAAAAAATTCGGCTTACAACTTATCTTCTATCAGAGTAGGTGATGATGGTTCATTAATCACAAAAAATTCGGTTAAAGCGGATGCGGATACCAAAAAAGACAGTAAAATATTTTCTTACTCAATATTGTCTGTAATTAATACCGAAAAAAATACGATAAATTCTATTCCTATAAAATCGTCAGGCAAACACATTGATGACTTTGAATATTTTACTGAAAATAACAAATTGCATGTTGTAGGAATTTACAGTGAGTCTGTAGGAAAAAGATCGGAAAGAGGAAATGGCGTATTTAGTTCAACGTTAAATTCAGAAACAGGCGAACTTGAAAACACAAAATTTACAGAAATTTCTGCACCTAAAATTAGATTCAGCTTATTGTATTTAGAAAAAGCAAAATATGATGAGGATGGGAATATAACACTTTATGCTACTGAAGATGAAAATATCATTCATACATATACGGATAGCAGAGGAAACACCCGAACAACATATGAAGATAGAAAAGGGGATATATTAATAGTAAGTTTAAATAATGAGGGTGACTTAAATTGGAAAAACGTTCTTGAAAGAAGAATATCTTACCCGGAATTATATGTTCGTGACATCCAAGTAATTTTGAATGCTGAAAATTCTTATTTAACCTATGCAGATAAATATAAAAAAGGACGCAGAAATATTTTCAACAAAAAGTCAAACAAAGAAATGCGTGATGTACTCTCCTATTCTAAAATAAATGCGAGCTCAGGAAACATGCTTTTGCAAACATTGAAATTAAATAAAGCCAAGACAGAAAAAAGTAAAATGTATTATGTGAATGCTGCTAAAATTACTGAACTTGACAATACCTTGTATTTAGATGGATACCAACCAAAAGTAAAAACTGGCGTAAAAGTAGCTACTTGTGTAACTGTCCCGTTATGTGGCATTGGTTGTTTATATTTTTTAATAAAAGCGAATAATGGTTCTGCATTAACAGGTGGTGGTTATTTAGGATCTGTTAAATTGAAATAATCAATATTTAAAATTGATTGGATTTGCCATCAATAACTGTTGCAGTTGTTGATGGCATTTTTCATTTATCACTTGTTGTTTTTTAAAATTTCGTTTTGCTATTACTTTTTGAGAATAAACCAAATTGCCTTGGTAAAACTTCACCAGCGTCAATAATGAGTAACTAATCGCATTGACATACAAATTATTTTTGACAAGGATATAAAATAAATACAAACCGCCGGTATTTAATAAAAGCGAAGTTGCCCCTTTTACATAATAGCCTTTAAACATCAATCCGCTTCCCGGAATGATGTATGATGAGAAAATGTAATTACGTCCCTTTTTTTGCGAGCTTTCATTTTCATACAATAAGCAATTATACAACTCTTGTAATTCTTTGCCCACATGTAATGATTGAATACTGTCATATGGCGATTGATTCATTGCCAATAATTCTAATAATTCAGACGCCTTAGAAGGGTCTGGCCGAGCTTTTTTATACAGCTGAATATGCTCAAGTGATTTCACATAATCTGCATGAATCATATAAACAATTGCTGCATTCCAGTTAAAAAGTGATGCTTCTTGTTCTGATAAATAATTCGGTTTTATTCTCTTACATTCATCTATACATTCCACCTCTTTTTCCAAATGAAGAAGAGTGAATAACTGAAATCGTTTAAAAGATATTTTTGTTTTTTCTGCTTCCGATTTTGACAAAAACCAATCCTTTTCTAATTGCATCAAAACATATTTAGATGAATCTAAATTTTGTGCAGCTAGCTTTTTATTTATACAAATAAGGAAAAGACTGAACAGAATAATAGTTAGACGCATCATGATATAGTTGTTGTAATTTTTCTGCTTTATAATATTGAGTATCTCTGTAACTTCCATAAATATTTGACGAGTAAAAAATAGTCGCCAATAATAAATTCAAAATACTGAGGGGATGTTTTACTCCCAATTGATGAATGCTTTCATAAGTTTGATAAGCAAATAATCCATTAACGAATGCAGCACTGATACCCATTCTATATTTTCCAATATATACTTTACCTAAACCAGGAAATATAGAAGACAATAAAGCCGCTTTGATTGGACTTTTTTGTTTCGCTAATTTATATTCAATTACGCTTTTTGTAAGCAAATTAGGATATTCATGTGGTTTGATCTCTTTCGAAGGTAAAAACTGAAGATTATAAATAGCCGTTACATGATTTACTTCTTTTGAAAAGGAATAATTATTGAGTTGTTGAAACCACTCATTTTTATTAATTTTTGTAGAATCATTGGACAATAAATAACAGGATATATAACCCAATGCTAAGGTATCTTGTAAAAAAAGTGGTTTGCTTTTAAAAAAATGATGCTCAAAAGCACTGTCCATATTATATTGAATATAATATTTTGCTTTTAAATATTCTAACGTATCACTGGGCTCAACCTCCATTTTTAAATATTGAAAATGTTCGATCTTTTTATTTTCTCGACTTACATGTTTAATAAAATTGTAGTCAATGCTTTGTTGTGTATAACTCAATTGAAAACTCAACAATAAAAAAATACAACTACTTATAATTCTCTTCATCAATTTTATTTTTGATAATATTATTTTCATTGATTTTATGTGCAGAATGGTTTTTATGATTATTGCCCGTGCATTTCAAAAATTGATTAATTCCTGCAAAGGTTCCAATAACAAAGCCATATTTTTCGATACATAATTTTAAATATTGAGAACAAGAAATTTCATAACTACAACCCGCTTGTATTTGTTCAGAAATTACATTTTGATAAAAATAAATCATTCCGCCTGCAATTGTATTCATAACGGAGCGCTTATTACTATTTTCGATAAAGCTCCTTTTAGCTTGAACTCCGCTCTGAATTGGTTTAAAATTATTTTCAAGTATCATCGAATCAATCCCACTCATTCCTTGGCAAAATGCATAATTCAAGATCAAAAAATTAAATAATACAAAATATAGAAATCTTTTACCCAATCGTACCCATTTTTAGTATTTACAAATGTACTATTAAAAAAGGCTAACAAAATATTTAGAAATGTTCCCTATCAATTTTTATAATCTCAAAAATGAGTGTATATTCGCATTCTCAAAAATCGAGTCTCGTAGCTCAGCTGGATAGAGCAATCCCGACTTATCGGGATAGGTCTTTGGTTCGAGTGATGTGGTTCTTTAAAATTTGGTCTCGTAGCTCAGCTGGATAGAGCAACAGCCTTCTAAGCTGTAGGTCTTTGGTTCGAATCCAAACGGGATCACTCAAGGTTCTCTATTATTATAGAGGACCTTTTTTTATGCCT
>CANGUS010000039.1 GCA_947457085.1 Bacteroidota bacterium | reverse complement strand
TTTAAAATTTTTATTATACTCAGTTAAGGTAGTATAGCATAAATTCAATGGGGTCATATTTTGTTCTGGAAAAGCTTGTTGCGTTAAGACTTCTGTAATTTCTCTACATCGATCTGTTCTAAAATTAAAACATAACACGGCATCTCAATCTTGAATAGTAGCTATAGGGTGACCGGTTTCGTCAACTGCTATGATTGGCTTAAGAAACTCATCCGTAATATTTTCAGTGTAGGATGCTTCAATGGAAGCAAGTATATCTGTAGATTTTTCACCCACTCCGTGCACTAAAGCATCATAAGCTAATTTTACTCTATCCCATCGCTTGTCTCTGTCCATTGCATAGTATCTACCGGTAACACTGGCAATTTTACCAACAGAGGTTTTTAAATAGGATTCTAGTTCTTTCACATAGGCTAATCCACTTTTTGGATCCGTATCTCTACCATCTGTGAATACATGAATAACTACATTAACCAATTTTTTATTTTCACAAATTGCACAAATAGATTTTAAATGATTGATATGAGAATGGACTCCCCCATCACTCACTAAACCAATTAAATGAAGCGTTTTATTATTTTCTAAACAGAAGTTGACCATGGAATTAAAAGCTTCATTTTGGGCTAGTTCTCCCGATTTGATAGCAACATTAATCCTCTGTAACTCCTGATAGACAATGCGTCCGGCACCTATATTCAAATGTCCTACTTCACTGTTTCCCATTTGACCTTCTGGCAAACCAACCGCCTCACCACAAGTAATGAGTTCTGCATTGGGATATTGATGATATAATGATTTTACAAAAGGGATATTGGCATGCTGTATCGCATCTGAAGAATTAACCTTGCCATGTCCCCAACCATCCATTATGATTATCATGCTCTTTTTTGTCATAAATGCAAAATTATGAAATATATTCGCACTTTAGACAATCCATAACTTGTTAATTCACTTGATGTTACAATCAAAAATATTTTCTGACCTACTAATCCGAAAAAAATTTCTGACTATTTTATTGCTAATTTTTATGCAGACAAATTTAGTTGCTCAGGATTATTTGAGCACTATTTCAACTGCTCTAAAAAAAGGCGACACGAGAAATATGGGGGTGTTTTTAGACAAGACCGTAGATCTTACTTTTTCTGACAACACCAATACTTATTCTAAAAAACAAGCGTTGGTTATCATTCAAAATTTCTTAAATAAAATAGAACCCAAAGATTATATACCATTGCAAAGAGGAAAATCTCAAAGTAACAATACTAAATTTAATATCGGTAATCTTTACACTTCAAATGGAATTTATAAAGTTTACTTGTTGTTTATTATCAAAAAAGGAAATTATCTCTTAAAAGAACTTCGTTTTGAAAAGTAATCGTGCTTTTTTGCTTTGCTTTTTTTACTTTTGAAAAATGGATTTTAACTCATTTATTAAAACGGCTTTAGAAGAAGATGTTCGGGATGGAGACCACTCCACATTAAGTTGCATTCCTGCAGATAAAAAAGGCAAAGCAATTCTTAAAATAAAAGAAAAAGGCATTTTAGCAGGAATAGATGTTGCTCAAAATATTTTTCTTTACATAGAACCTTCGGCAGAAATAACTATTTATAAAAAAGATGGTGAGGAAGTCAATGTGGGAGATATAGCCTTTGAAGTAATTGCATCTATTCATACTATTTTAAAAGCTGAGCGTTTGGTGCTTAATATTATGCAACGAATGGGAGGAATTGCCTCACTTACTCATATCTATGCACAAAAAATAAAAAATTATCCAACTCAAATTTTAGATACGAGAAAAACAACTCCCAACTTCCGATGGTTTGAAAAAAGAGCAGTGGTAATTGGCGGTGGACAAAATCACCGAATGGGTTTATACGATATGATTATGCTAAAAGATAATCACATTGATTATTGTGGAGGGATAGAAAAAGCAATTGAAAAAGCCAATGAATATTTGAAAGAAAATAATTTAAATATTCCTATTGAAGTTGAAACAAGAAGTATTGAAGATGTTGAACGAGTGGTGGCAGTAGGTAAAGTTCAACGCATTATGTTAGATAATTTTACCCCAGAAAAAATAATAGAAGCATTAAAAATTATTGATAAAAAATATGAAACCGAAGCCAGTGGAGGTATTCATTTAGACACCATCGAATCATTTGCAAAAACTGGGGTAGATTTTATTTCCGTAGGAGCCATTATTCATCATGCGGTTAGCATGGATATGAGTTTAAAAGCCGTTATTGTTTAATGCAAGATCTATTTTTTTTTATTGTCAATTCTCGAATAGGAGAAAAAAAAATTACAGAACTTACTCAAGCAGTACAATATACATTTGGGACCAAGGGGTATGAAATTTTACGAACCAAATATGGCGGTCATGCAAAAGATTTAGCATGGCAATTGGTGAATGAAGGGGCACAATATATTGTGGCAGTTGGTGGCGATGGAACTGTGAATGAAGTGATTCAAGTATTGGCAAAAAAAGCAATTACATTAGGAATTATTCCAACAGGCTCAGGCAATGGATTGGCTCGTCATTGTAAAATTCCATTGAAGATGAATGAGGCAGTTGCCTTATTAAAAAATGGGAAACCTGCATTAATTGATTTAGGTAAAATTAATGATGTGTATTTTATTAGCAATGCAGGAGTTGGTTTCGATGCCGTTGTTTGTAATACCATCAAACAAACCAAAAGTAGAGGATTGAAAATGTATGTCCGAAAAGTAATAGAAAATTATTTTACATACAAGGCGGATAATTATACCATTCATATAGATGGAAAAGAATTTAAACAAAAAGCATTTTTTATGAATGTGGCCAATGGAAAAGAATTTGGTTATGGTTTTGAAATTGCGCCTGAAGCCACCTTGCAAGATGGCCTTTTGGATATGATGATTGTAAAAACAATAAATCCTTTCAATGGTTTTAAATTTGTTTTAGATGGTTGGCGAAAAAAGCTGATCACCAATAAAAATTGCATATATCAACGCGGAAAAAAAATACGCATTGAAGGAGAACAATTAAAGTATTTTCAAGCAGATGGCGACGCACATAATTGCAACACGATTTGTGAAATAGAAGTGCATGAAAATGCATTACAAATTATTGTACCTTCAACGTTGAATTCAATATAGAAAAACAAAAAAATGAGTAAAAAAAAATTTGATACCGGAGGATTGGTTTATTCTACAGACCCAAACTTTTCTGTTGAAGAAGAAAAAGAAGAACAAGAAACATTATCAATTTCAGAGCAAAAACTAAAAGTAAAATTAGATACCAAACAACGTGCAGGGAAAGTGGTAACATTGGTTGAAGGTTTTATTGGGAAATTGTCTGATTTAGAAAATTTAGGAAAACAACTAAAAACAAAATGTGGAACAGGTGGCTCTGCAAAAGATGGGCAAATTATCATTCAAGGAGATTATAAAATAAAAGTCATTGAAAACTTACAAAAAATGGGTTACTCCGTAAAATAAAATATGAAATTAAATAGAATTTTTCTGCTTATGATGCTTGTGCTAATTACCAATGTGGCTTGTAAAAATAAAGCAGCCTATTACAATGGTGAAAGCATGGCAAACTATCCTGACTTGGAATTAATTTGGAAAGAAAATTTTGAACTTTTTGATAGAGGTCCCGAAACATACAAATTAATTACAATAGAAAATAATAAAAAAGACACTGCATTTGTTCACCCCGACAATATTGATTGGAATGAATGGAAAGGGCCTTTATTAACTACTAATATTCATAAAAAAGAATTTGACAAGCAGTATAAAATTGACATGTTCAATGATACCCTTTCAAATACGATGACGATATTATATACTTCGCTCAATGTACAAAATGCTACTAACTCTGTGAGTATTGTTTCTAGTAGTATTGACAATTCTATTTCATCAGTTTTTGTAAATTACGTTGATACCGGTTTTTTCTCTTCAACTTCTTATAAATTGTTATACGTGAATGGAGTTTCTATACAAGTACAGGAAACTATTAAGAAACCATTCTCAAAATTGAAAAAAAGAATTAGAACATTGTATTTTAATTAATAAGGGTATGATTCCAGTTTGCGAAGGAAAAAAATTGATTCAAGAAACAATTTCTAACAACACCATTATTGAAATAGAAATTGATAAAGCTGTTGGATATGCATTGGCAAATGATATTTTAGCGCCTATCCATTTTCCTTCGTTTCGTCAATCTGCAATGGATGGTTATGCCATTCGTTATGAAGACTTTTTAAAATCCAATTGTTTTATCATTCAAGATGAAATACAAGCAGGAGATAATAAAAATATCGATTTAGAAAAAGGAAAAGCAATCAGAATTTTTACTGGTGCGAAAGTACCTGATGGAGCAGATACCGTGGTGCAACAAGAGCACATTGAAATAACAAATTCTAAAAATATCAATATACCCCTTGCTACTTTCAACTCTAATATAAGAGCCATAGGATCTCAATGTAAATATAATGATTTCATTTTAAAAAAAGGTACTTCGCTTCAAGCAGGTACAATTTCATTGCTGGCAAATTTGGGAATAGAAAAAATAAATGTTTTTCAAAAACCTCAAATTTGTATTTTAAATACCGGGAAAGAACTATTGAAATTGGGTGAGCCCTTGCAAGATGGAAAAGTATTTGAAAGCAATTCATTTAGCTTAGTTCATGTACTCAAACAAATGCATGTAGAAGTTACAGAAATTTATAGGGTAGATGATGATTTAGAAAAAACTAGGACAGCGATTGAAAAGGCACTTACACAATGCAATTTTTTATTCATAACAGGAGGAGTTTCTGTTGGCGATTATGATTTTGTGTTGGAATCCTTGCAACAAAATAAAGTTGAAATTATATTTCATAAACTCAAACAAAAACCTGGAAAGCCCTTATTATTTGGCCAAAAAGAAAATAAATATATTTTTGGTTTACCGGGAAATCCAGCTTCAGTACTCACTTGTTTTTATCAATATGTGTATCCTGCATTGCGCCAATACATGGGATTTTCTTCTGTGGATTTACTGAAAATAAATTTACCCATTTCTAATAGTTATTGTAAAAAAGCAGGATTAACCCATTTCTTAAAAGCAATTATCCATGAAAATTCAGTAGAAATATTAGACCATCAAGAGTCGTATAAAATGAACTCGTTTGCAGTAGCGAATGCCTTAGTTGAAATTGATGCTGAAAAAGAAATAGTTGAAAAAGGGGAATTGGTAAGGGCATACTTGCTTCCTTTTTAATACTTTGTGCATCTTTGTAAATTCATACATAGGTAGATAAAAATTATGGAAATTGGAATTTTATTTTTTAGTGTTTTGTTTATCATCGCATTCCTTTATGCGAGTGTGGGCCATGGTGGCGCATCAGGTTATTTAGCATTAATGGGAATTTGGGGCATCTCGCAAATAACAGCAAAGCCTGTTGCATTGACGTTAAATTGTGTTGTTTCTCTCATTGCTTTTCTTTCATTTTATAAAAAAGGATTTTTTAATTGGAATTTATTTTTATACCTCATATTAGGTTCAATTCCATTTGCTTATTTAGGTGGTACTTTTTCAATCTCGGATAAATATTATAAAATAATTTTAGGTATCCTTTTATTCTTTACTTCCATTCGTTTTTTTATTGACCAAAAAGACAATGAAAAAATCATTGAAGCAAACTACTATTATTTAATGATCACAGGAGCGATTATTGGATTTATTTCAGGATTAATAGGTATTGGTGGGGGTATTATTTTATCTCCATTCTTATTATTAATGAAATGGAGTGATATAAAAACCACCTCAGGGATCAGCGCCTTGTTTATTTTTGTAAATTCCATCGCAGGACTTTTTGCTATATTTCAAAAAGGGTTTACGTATTCCTCTGAAATGATTATCATGGCCTCCATTGCCATTATTGGTGGTGTAATCGGTTCCATGATAGGTTCTCATTTTGTATCCAATGCTATGCTAAAAAAAGTATTGGCTTTTGTGTTGATAATCGCATCTATCAAATTAATTTTGGTGTAAATGAATGTAAGCATCTACATTTTAGCGGGTGGTAAAAGTTCTCGAATGGGAAGTGATAAAGCCACTACATTATTTCATGGAAAACAATTGATACAACATGTGATTGATATAGTAGCCCTTATTTCACCCAATATTTTTATTCTATCCAATCATGACAATCATACAAAATTTGGATTTGAATGTATAAAGGATATAATAAAAGAGGTAGGACCTGCAGGGGGCATAGATACAATGTTACAGCATAGCAAGCACGAAAAAAATATTTTAGTGAGTTGTGATATGCCTTTTATAGATGTTGTGTCTATTCAAAAGATAATCACAGCAAGTAATAATTATGACATTGCTGTTCCGTTGTTAAACAATTATCCAGAAGCCCTAATTGGTGTATATCATTCATCTTGTAAAGAAAAATGGCGAAATGAATTAATAAAAGGTGAGCGAAAGTTGAGTACTTTCATTTCTAAATTTAATACCCATTTGATTGATGGCAACGAATTACAAAAGGAGAATCCACTATTGTTTAGTAATTTTAATTCGTTAAAAGATATTGAAGCACATGGACAATAAAATTAAAATAAAACTTTTCGGCAATTTGTCTGAACTAGCCAATACTCAAGAAATATGGATTGATTTCAAGACTACATTTTTTGAATTAAGAGATGAATTGTTTTTACAATTTCCCCTGTTAGTAAATAAAGAGTTTGTATTTGCAATCAACCAAAAAATAACCCATGAAAATGTTATCATTAATCAAAATGCTGAAATAGCTTTGTTACCCCCTTTTTCAGGTGGATAAAAGTTGTATTTATATGAATCTACGATTTCATCGACAAACTATACTTCCAAATTATGGCGAAGCTGCTCAACAAAAATTGTTGAACAGTAAAGTATTGGTCATTGGTGCTGGTGGTTTGGGTTGTCCTTGTTTACAATATTTAGTTTCTTCTGGCATTGGGTTAATTGGCATAGTGGATGGTGACATAATAGATATATCAAATCTTCAGCGTCAAATTTTGTTTACGACAAATGATATAGGAAAAAATAAAGCAGTCACTGCGAAAGAAAAATTAAAAGACATACATCCATCTACAGAAATAAATTCATTTTCTTTTTTTTTAGATGGAAAAAATGCCAAAGAGATCATATCAAAATATGATGTTGTGATAGATTGTACCGATAATTTTAATACAAGGTATTTAATCAATGATGTTTGTGTTGAATTATCAAAACCATTAATATTTGGGGCCAATTATCAATTTGAAGGACAAGTAGCTGTTTTTAAAATGGATGATGCAAAGATTAATTTGAGGGATATATTTCCAACGCCACCCAAACAAGCCATGCGATGTGAAGAAGCTGGAGCAATGGGCGCAGTATTGGGTATATTAGGTTCTGTGCAAGCTTTAGAAACCATTAAATTAATTACTGAACAACAAGATTATTTATACAATGAAATGCTGTATCTCAATGTAATAAAATACGAAACTATAAAAATAAAAATCTCCAAAAAGCTGTCCGATATGAGAAGTCCGATGTTAGGCAATACAATTATTGATTTGAATGTAGAAGAATTTATTGAAAAAATAAATAACCCTTTGGTTCAACTCATTGATGTGAGAAATGAAACTGAACTGCCAAAAGTTGATTTTAATTGTACACAAATACCGTTGCCTACTTTAAAAGAAAATATACATTTATTAAATAAAGAAAAAGAAATTGTATTGTTTTGCCATGCAGGTATTCGAAGTTTAGAAGCGGCAGAACGCTTACAAGATGAATTTGATTTTCAGCAAGTGTCTCATTTAAAAGGAGGCATTGTGAAATATTTTTCGATGAAATAAAAAATAGATATGAGTGAAAAAAAAACAAAGCAAGTGTTCATACAAGGTGCCATATCACCTGAATTTATTGGAAATAGTATTGCCAAACATCAATCTAAAAAAGACATAGGTGCACACAGCATTTTTTTAGGGCAAGTGAGAAATGATTTGATAGATACGAAAGAAGTAATCGCGATAGATTATTCCTGTTATGAAGAAATGGCAAATACCATTTTTCATTCAATACGAGAGGCTATGTTTCAAAAATACCATTTGACTTGTATGCATATTTATCATAGTACAGGGATAGTAAAAGCAGGTGAAATATGTTTGTTTGTATTTACATCATCACCCCATCGAAAAGACGCCATTAATGCATGTGAAGACATTGTTGAGCAAATAAAAAAAGAAGCACCTGTTTGGGGTAAAGAAATGTTTAGCGATGAAGATGGTATTTGGAAAGTGAATACTTAATAAAAAAATCCATCCCAAACTACCAACATCAAACATCGAATACTATCTTTGTCGAAATCTAAAAATTCATGCTTCCAAAATATAAAAGAGTACTACTAAAATTATCAGGTGAAAGTTTGATGGGTGATAAAAACTTCGGTTTAGATCCTCAAATGCTATTGCAATATGCAATGGATATTAAATCAATTACCGATATAGGCGTTCAAGTAGCACTGGTAATTGGGGGTGGAAATATTTATCGTGGCATGAATGAAAAAGAAACAGGTATTGAACGTGCGCAAGGCGATTATATGGGTATGTTGGCAACTGTTATCAATGGGGTAGCCATGCAGAGCATGCTTGAAAAAGTAGGTGTACAAACTCGTTTACAAAGTGCCATCAAAATGGATCAAGTGGCTGAGCCATACATTCGTAGAAAAGCATTGCGTCATTTAGAAAAAGGACGCGTTGTAATTTTTGGAGCAGGAACAGGTAATCCTTATTTCACTACAGACACAGCAGGTTCTCTTCGTGCAGTAGAAATGAGTGCTGATGCAATTTTAAAAGGGACTCGTGTGGATGGAATTTATGATTCTGATCCTGAAAAAAATCCGAATGCAGTAAAATTTTCTGATATCTCTTTCAATGATGCCATTAGCAAAAACTTAAAAGTAATGGACATGACTGCTTTCACACTTTGTCAGGAAAATAAAATGCCTATCATTGTATTTGATATGAATACCGCAGGCAACTTATTGCGTATTATTTCTGGAGAATCAATTGGAACTGTTGTAAAAGACTAGTTTCATTTTTCAACATTTACTTCAAAAAATTCTCCTTTAGACAAGTATGTCATAAATAACTTACTGTCTTGTTTGTCTGTAAATAAAATTTTTGCCGTATTGGGTTGATAGGCTCCTACATTGATGGCGGTAATCTTAAAAACATTTTTTATTCCCTTTTTTAAAGGAATTTTTATTTCTTTTCTTTTACGAGTTACGATATAATTAGCAATAATCTCGACGCCATTTTGTGTAATTGATATCATATCACCATCATCAGCGGCATCATCCCAGGTAGTAATTTTAACAGTATCAGATTTCCAATGATAACTAACCAAAGTATTTCCTTTAGCTTCAATTACTTCTTTAATGTCATTCAGCGGCTTCATGGAGTATTCTGTAATTTTTCGAATAGAATCTTTTAAATTATTTTCTGGTAAAGAATTCATTGTTTTCAATAAATCTTGGTATAAGTTCTTAGAAGATACGAGCATTACTTTACCGGAAGCACAGAGTAGTTTGTCTTTCAAATAAAACCCATTAAAAGTTCCTGTTATAACTGTTTTTTTGTCAAAATTTTTCAATACACATTTGGCATTTACAAAGCATAAATTACTTTCATCTTGTTTATATTTTGTAGAAATAACCTTAGTTTCATTGAATGTTATTTTGCCATTTTTTTTATTTAATATGCCTTTTATAGCTGTTTTAGTTTCATACTTACCTCCTAAATCGGTTATACTATATCCACTAATCGTACCATTCACCTCAGTAAACATTACTTTATAAATGATATGATCTTTCATATTATTATATAATAAAGATCCAATAAATTCGTAATTAGCGGTTTGACAAAAACTTGGTTTTGAGACAAAAAATAAAAAAATAAGAAAATAAAAAAATTTGACAATTTGTGTTTTTTTAAAATAAAATTTATACATTTACCAAAACTAATATAATTATGAATATGAAAAACATTTTAAAGTACTCTTTTACTTTAGCCATCGCACTAGGACTTTTTGCAATTTCTACCACAGTGAACGCTGCTTTCCCTGTAGAAAAAACTCAAAAAACAGAAATCGTTACTTCTAATCAAAATCAAGAAGCAACTACTTCCATTTCTCAAAGCCAACTTGAAAAAGAAGCAGCTAATCAAGTTATCTCACAAACTCAAAAACAATCTAATGGAGGTGGAGGTAAAAGCCAAGTTATTGCTTTGATCCTTTGTATTCTTTTAGGTGGTATCGGAATTCACAGATTCTATTTAGGATACACATGGCAAGGAGTTGTTCAATTATTAACAGCAGGCGGTTTTGGTATTTGGGCTATTATTGATTTAATCAGAATTATCACAGGAGATTTACAACCTAAAGACGGTAGTTACGATAAAACATTTTAAAAATTAATAAAATTACTTATTTAAAAGGGGTTACTAATGTAACCCCTTTTGTTTTTATCATATTTTCTAGAACGCTTGCAAAGGTAAAATCATAGACTCTCAAAATTATTATTAATTAAGGTATACCTCTAATAAAAAACTTGACCCATCCTTTTTTCTTTATCTATTGAATAATTAATTATCCATTATAAAAAATCCCACACTTTACAGTATGGGATTTGTTTATTATTTTATTGTAAAAAACTA
>CANGUS010000038.1 GCA_947457085.1 Bacteroidota bacterium | reverse complement strand
TTTTATAATTCATAGAGGATGCTTATCTTTTTACATTAGATGGTTTCAATTTTATCTAAAAAAATAAACCATGGATGAGATTTTAAACAATACCTGATATTTAATAAATGAATAAAAATATCTTTCATCTCAAAAGCTCCATCTATAAAAGGATTGGGAGTTAAATTTTATATAACAAAAAATACTAATACATTTTATTGGTATATTTTTTGATATTATGGAATAATTACACTAATTTCGCAGTCTCAATTGGCAACGCACGTGCAAATTATCTTATTATAACTTCTTAATGTTATCGTAACTAAAGGGTTTTACCTTTTGGGAATTGTTGTTTTATAAAACGAGTAAATTAAAAATATGGCTGCAGTAAAAAATGCAAAAAGTACAGAACGTATCAGTTTTGGAAAGATTAAACAATCTTCTGAACAACCCGATTTATTGGATATTCAGTTAGCTTCGTATGCGGATTTCTTACAATTAGAAACTACACCAGACAAGCGTAACAACGAAGGTTTGTTTAGAGTTTTTAAAGAGAATTTCCCAATTACCGACACGCGAAATATTTTCGTGTTGGAATTTTTAGATTACTTCGTAGATCCTCCACGTTATACCATTGATGAGTGTATCGACAGAGGTTTAACGTATTCTGTTCCATTGAAAGCCAAATTACGTTTAAGCTGTAATGATGAAGAACATATTGATTTCGAAACCATCGTTCAAGATGTGTTCTTAGGAAATATCCCTTACATGACTCCAAGAGGAACTTTTGTTATCAATGGTTCTGAGCGTGTAATCGTTTCTCAATTACATCGTTCTCCAGGGGTTTTCTTTGGTCAATCTACACATCCTAATGGAACTAAAATTTACTCTGCTCGTGTTATTCCGTTTAAAGGAGCATGGATGGAGTTTGCTACCGATATCAATAATGTAATGTATGCCTACATCGACAGAAAGAAGAAATTCCCTGTAACGATGTTGTTGCGTTCTATTGGTTATGAAACCGATAAAGACATTTTGGAATTATTCGGAATGGCAGATGAGGTGAAAGCCGATAAAAAAACATTAGAACAACATGTTGGTGCTAAATTAGCTGCTCGTGTTCTGCGTAGCTGGACGGAAGATTTCGTTGACGAAGATACGGGTGAAGTTGTTTCTATCGAGCGTAATGAAATCGTTTTAGATAGAGATTCTGTATTAACAGAAGAAAATATCGAAATGATTTTGGATATGGAAGTTAAATCTATCTTCTTGCAAAAAGAAGAAACAGGTGGCGATTTCTCTATCATTTATAACACATTAAATAAAGATACCTCTAACTCTGAGTTAGAAGCCGTTCAACATATCTATCGTCAATTAAGAAGCACAGATGCTCCTGATGATGAAACTGCTCGTGGTATTATTGATAAATTATTCTTCTCTGACAAACGTTATGATTTAGGAGAAGTTGGTCGTTACAAAGTAAATCGTAAGTTAGAGTTCCCTCAAACCATTACGAAGAAAGTATTGACTAAAGACGATATGATTGCGATCATTAAATACTTAGTACAATTAACAAATGCTAAAGTTGATATTGATGATATCGATCATTTAAGTAATCGTCGTGTAAGAACAGTAGGTGAGCAATTATATGCACAATTTGGAGTAGGTTTAGCTCGTATGGCTCGTACTATCCGTGAGCGTATGAATGTTCGTGACAATGAGGTATTTACGCCAATTGATTTGATCAATGCTCGTACTTTATCTTCGGTTATCAACTCTTTCTTCGGAACTTCTCAATTATCTCAATTCTTAGATCAAACCAACCCATTGTCTGAAATTACGCACAAACGTCGTATTTCTGCTTTAGGGCCAGGTGGTTTAAGTCGTGAAAGAGCAGGTTTTGAGGTTCGTGACGTTCACTATTCTCACTATGGTCGTCTTTGTACGATTGAAACACCGGAGGGACCAAACATTGGTTTGATTTCTACTTTGTGTGTACATGCAAAAATTAACGACATGGGCTTCATCGAAACACCATATCGTAAAGTAAAAGAAGGTAAAGTAGATCCTAAATATGTTTACTTAAGTGCTGAAGAAGAAGATGAAGCGAAAATTGCACAAGCAGACGTGCCATTAGATGAAAAAGGAAACTTTGTTGAAGATAAAATTCGTTCTCGTCAAACAGGTGATTTCCCTATATTAGAGAAAAGTGAAGTAGAATACATGGATGTCGCTCCAAATCAGATTGTTGGTTTGAGTGCATCTTTAATTCCTTTCTTAGAGCATGATGATGCGAATCGTGCGTTGATGGGTTCAAACATGCAACGTCAAGGGGTTCCATTATTGCGCCCTCAAGCTCCTATCGTAGGTACTAGTATCGAAGCCAAAGCGGCTAGAGATGCACGTATTCAAATTACTGCAAAAGGAGATGGTGTCGTTGAATATGTTGACGCTAATGAAATTCATGTTCGTTACAAACGCAGTGAAACTGAGCGTTTAATTTCTTTCAACGATGATTTAGTAGTATACAAATTAACGAAATACGCTAAAACAAACCAAAGCACTAACATCAATTTAAAACCGCACGTAATCAAAGGTCAATCAGTGAAGAAAGGTGATTTCTTAACCGATGGATACGCTACTCAAGACGGTGAATTAGCATTGGGTAGAAACTTACGTGTTGCCTTCATGCCTTGGAAAGGGTATAACTTTGAGGATGCGATCGTAATCAATGAAAAAGTAGTTCGTGAAGACTGGTTCACTTCAGTTCATATTGATGAATATGAATTAGAAGTTCGGGATACTAAATTAGGTGAAGAAGAATTAACACCAGATATTCCTAACGTAAGTGAAGAAGCTACGAAAGATTTAGATGAAAACGGGATCATTCGTTTAGGAGCTCACGTGAAAGAAGGCGATATTTTAATCGGAAAAATTACACCTAAAGGTGAAACGGATCCAACTCCTGAAGAAAAATTATTACGCGCTATCTTTGGTGATAAAGCCGGGGATGCAAAAGATGCGTCATTAAAAATGTCTCCATCGATTGAAGGGGTAGTAATTGGTAAGAAATTATTTGCAAGAGCTAAAAAAGATAAAAATTCAAAAGTTAGAGAAAAAGCAGCTATCGAAAAAATCGAGAAAGTTCATCATGAAAATATCGAAGACATCAAAGAAAGCTTATATCTAAAATTAGAAAAATTATTAGATGGCCAACAATCTGCTGGTATCACAAATCACTACGGTGAAATTGTTTTAGGGAAAAATGCTAAATTCTCTTCTAAAGCAATTCGTTCGATCGATTTTGAAGCAGTAAATCCTTTAGGTTGGACTGCCGACGAAGCAATGAATGATTTAGTAAACCAGTTATTGCATAACTTCAATATTCGTTACAACGAAGAAATTGGTCGCTACAAACGTGAAAAATTCAATATCACCATCGGAGATGAACTACCAAATGGCGTATTGAAATTAGCAAAAGTTTATTTAGCTAGTAAACGTAAGTTGAAAGTTGGTGATAAAATGGCGGGTCGTCATGGTAATAAAGGGATTGTTTCTCGTATTGTTCGTCAAGAAGATATGCCTTTCTTAGAAGATGGAAGCCCAGTAGATATCGTATTGAATCCATTAGGGGTACCTTCTCGTATGAATTTAGGTCAAATCTATGAGACCATCTTAGGAATGGCAGGTATGAAATTAGGTCAAAAATTTGCTACACCTATCTTTGATGGTGCAACAAGAGCCGAAATTGAAGCAAAAGTGCAAGAAGCCGGCTTACCTGATTGGTGCCACACTTACTTGTATGATGGTGAAACAGGAGAACGTTTCCACCAAAAAGCAACAGTGGGTGTTATTTATATGATGAAACTACATCACTTAGTAGATGATAAAATGCATGCTCGTTCTATCGGACCATACTCTTTAATCACTCAACAACCATTAGGAGGTAAAGCTCAGTTTGGAGGTCAACGTTTTGGTGAGATGGAGGTTTGGGCTGTAGAGGCTTATGGTGCTGCTAATATCTTACAAGAGTTATTAACGTTGAAATCAGATGATATCACAGGTCGTGCTAAAACATACGAAGCGATTGTTAAAGGTGATAATCTTCCAAAACCAGGTATCCCAGAATCATTCAATGTATTGGTTCATGAGTTAAGAGGTCTAGGTTTAGATTTACATTTCGGAAATTAATAATCCTATCAGATTTATACAAAAAAACCACTAACGAAAGTTAGTGGTTTTTTATTGAAATATTTTTTATTGGAAAGTGGCTTCTTAATTATCTTTTATCGATCTTAAATCTATAGGTGTTGTGTTCACTGCTTAATTACTAAGGCTATTTGCGATCTAATTGAAAACAGCATTATTTTTCTATTGGGTTTGCCAAAATCATTTCATAAAATAATCGGGCTTCTGTACTGAGTGTAGTTACATCAAATTCTACACTGGGTAAAATATCAATCAAGGCATTAATTCTTCCTTCAAGGGTAAGAAACTTATTAATTACCGCAACTTTTTTATCTTGTAATACACAATATCCACTGTGAAAATTGCCTTTTTCATAGCGAATCGTATATTTCATTTCGTCATAAAGCTCATCAAATTTTTTAAGTGTGGCAGGTGTATACTTTAAACTCATATATTTGCGTTATATAAAAATAATACTTAATTAAGATGGCTAAATTACTGAAAAAGAAGGTTCTATTTTTTTTATTAACGTGTAACTTATTCACACAATTTGCGAATGCCCAATATTATGAGCCTAGTCGCTTGTTTTATGGCGGTCTAATAGGCGGCTTTAATTTTTCCCAAGTTGATGGGGATAATTTCGCGGGTTACCACAAAGCGGGCTTTAATGTTGGTGGGGTTTTGTTCATGAAATTAGCGGAGCAGTTTGCCCCAAGCATAGAGTTTTCGTATGCTCAAAAAGGTAGCCGCACGGGTAATAATCAATCCGCATTAGCTAATGACAAACAAACCACCTTACTTAAATACCGAATCAATCTCAATTATGCCGAAATGCCTATTCTCTTGAATTATTTCGAAGAAAGAAAAACGAATTTCGGTGCCGGGTTTGCGCTTGGGTATTTAATCGGCAGCAAAGAAAATTACACTACCAATACAGGCATCACTTACGAGCAAGATGCTAAATTATATCCATTTAAAAAATTAGATATGAATTTTGTTTTAAATGGAAACGCACATATATGGGAAGGCTTTTTTATCAATTTACGTTTCAATTATTCTTTATTTTCTATCAGAAATAATGGGAATAGTTTAACCGGTAGAAGTGAACAATTTAACAATGTTTGGACGACTCGAATTTTATATATGTTTTAATCTAGAAGATGAGGATCCTAAAAGCCGTTTTTGTTTTTACGTTATTGATTGCCTTCTTTCCTATGTTGAGGGCTCAAAAATTAATGCAAGTAATTACGGTAAGTTTGCCCAAGCATGAAGCCAATGAGCCATCGATTGCCATCAACCCTACAAATAAATTAAACATCATTGTTGCCACCAATACCAACCACATATACTGGTCCAAAAACGGAGGCAAAAAATTCAAACATTACATTGCAAAGAGTAGTTTGGGAGTTTATGGCGATCCAGTCTTGATATTTGATGAAAAAGGTACGGCTTATTATGCGCATTTAGCCAAAGCTAAAAACAAAACTTGGCCAGCATTTTTTGATCAAATGGTGGTGCAAAAGAGCACGAATAAAGGCAAGTCTTTTGATGATGGAATCGGCATCGGTAAAAACGGAAAAATGCAAGACAAAGCCTGGCTAAGCATTCATAATAATCAACTCCAAGTTAGCTGGACCGAGTTCGACAAATATGGCAGTGCAGCGCAAACCGACTCCTCCCGAATATTGTTTTCAGCCATTCAAAACAACGTAGCTAGCCAACCCGTGCAAGTAAATGATATCAATGGCAATTGCATCGACAGCGACAGCACCATGGAAGGAGCGACCACCTGTGTAGGCAACCAGGGCGAAATCTATATGGCTTGGGCAGGCAATGAAAAAATCTATTTCGATCAAAGTTTCGACAATGGAAAAACCTGGGGTACAGACCAAATCATTGCGCAAACACCCAAAGGGTGGGACTTAACTTTGCCCGATTTTTACAGAACCAACGGCATGCCTTTTTTAGCCATCGATAAAAATCAAACACTCTTCTGTTGTGCTGCATTTGAAGAAAATAATTTCAACCGAGTATTCGTTTTTGAAAGCAACAACAAAGGACAGTCTTGGCAAAAAAACAATTTCCCTTTGCTTGATTCTAACACGCATTACATGATGCCACACGCCTATATGGATGAAACTACGGGCAATTACTATGTGCTTTATTATGGCGTAAAAAATGGATGGATAAATGTATACCTAAGTTATAAACTACAACATGCGACCGAATTTAAAACCATTCGCATCAACGAAAAACCCAGTCAAGTACCACGTAAAGAAATCTTCTTTGGCGATTATATCAACGTTTGTGCAATAGGGAATACCATTGCCATGGTTTGGACAGAAGCTACCAAATACACTACAGTAGTAAAGTTTAGAAAAATGGAGTTAGAATAATTTACCTATCGGTTGGTGTCTCACCAACCGAAATAAGCAGTTTGGTGAGACACCAACCTGTAGACAAAATAAGCAGTTTGGTGAGACACCAACCTGTAAGACAATAATTTACCTATCTATTTGTGTCTCATCAATTGAAATAAGCGGTTTGGTGAGATACCAACCTGTAAGACAAACACTTCAATACTTTGATAAAAAAATCCGAAGCATTTTGCTTCGGATTTTTTATTTTATTATAAAACAACTTGCTAGTTATTCTTTAATAACCTTAAACGGCTGCTTCACATGATTACCCACGCTAAATAAATAAATCCCACTCGATAAATTACTCAATTCAATACTTGTGTTTGCAGCGTTTATTTTGCCCGATTGCACCGCTTTGCCTGTATTGTCATAAATGGTAAACACCGAACCGATGAGTTTATGATCTGCTTTTACATTGATTACATTGTGGGCTGGATTTGGAAACACAGAGAATAAATTGTGTTGAGCAGTTTCATGGATACCAACATTATTGTTCACGGATAACACAGCAACATTTGAAGTATCTGCACATGAACCACTATTGATAATACAACGGAATTGCTGATTGTCATTACTTATTGTCACATTAGAAACCGATAAAGTATCATTGGTAGTACCACTGTATTGCCCTACATTGCTTAAATTTTGAAATCCTAAACCAAGGTCTGTTTGCCATTGATAAGTAGCATTGGTATCAGATGAACCCACAATAAATTGTGCAGTATTGTTGATGTTGATGGTTTGATTAGCAGGTTGGATATTAACTGCTAGCTGACAGCTATTGTATAAATCAGTTATTTCCTGTTGAGTGAGGGCACGGTTCCAAATGCCGATGTCGTCTAAAATACCATTAAAATAAAAACTTGATGCGTATTGAACTATAGCTTTACCAAATAAAACATTGGTGTTTAAAGTATTTAATGCATTCAAATTAACAAGATTAAAATTTGAACTTTGTATCTGAATACCATCTAAATAAATAATAATTGATGAGAAGTTTGTATTATCATAAGTTACAAAAATGTTGTGCCAAATATTATTATTATTTAATGGATTTGTATTTAAAGTATAATTCATGTGAGTATTAAATTCTACTTCATTTTCTTTAATAAATATATCATTTAACCTTCCATCAGGGAAAGTTTTTGTACCGTAAGAAAGTACTGAATATCCATCCGAATAACCATTTGTAGGAGATAGATAGAACCAAGCACCAAATGTTCTTGAAGAATTTCCTGTAGGAATATTATTATTTAAACAACTAATATAATCATCCACCCCATCAAAACTATAAGCTGCATTCCCATTCCCATTTCTATCCGTTGTCAAAGTAGCTCCATTCACTGTTCCATTATTTCCATTCCCACTTTCATCATTGGCATTACCATTAAAAGGCCAATAACCAACTAATCCATTGGTAGGTACATAAGAGGGTACTTGCGCCATCGTTGCAGTTTTTAATCCTAACGTTGCCACTATAATTAGCAATAAAATTTTGTTTTTCATTTTTATAATTTAGAAAGTATAAAATTGATGCTTATTGTTTAAATAAACAATATCCGATATGATACATTGGGGAAAATAATTGGTAATTTATGGTTAATGCCTTGCTTCTCGCCCTTGTTTACCTATCGGTTGGTGTCTCACCAACCGAAATAAGCAGTTTGGTGAGATACCAACCTGTAAGACAATACACTACATCAGTAAAGTTTAGAAAAATGGAGTTAGAATAATTATCTTTACACCGTGATACAATTTCCAAACGCAAAAATAAATTTAGGCTTACATATACTTCGCAAACGTGCCGATGGCTTCCATGATTTAGAAACCATCTTTTATCCCATTGCCCTTTTCGATACCCTCGAGTTCATTGAGTCCAACGAAATGAAATTCGAAATGAGTGGTATTCAAATTCCAGGCAATATGGAGGAAAATATTGTTTTAAAAGCGTATCATTTACTAAAAAAAGATTACCCTCATTTGCCGAATATACATATTCATCTATTGAAAAATATTCCTACAGGAGCCGGCTTGGGTGGGGGTTCGGCCGATGCATCTTTTATGCTCATGGCTTTAAATAAGCACTTTCAATTAGAAATCACCAAACAAAAAATGATTGAATATGCAGCACAATTAGGTAGCGATTGTCCATTTTTTATTCATAATCAACCATGCAAAGCAACCAGTAGAGGAGAAGTATTGGAAATCATACAATTGAATTTAGTAGCCTATCAATTTGTGCTAGTCAATCCCAAAATTCATGTCAATACCGGCTGGGCATTTGCTCAATTAACACCCCATCAACCACAAAAATCGGTATTCGAAATCATACAACAACCCATCCAAACCTGGAAGGAGGAGTTAATCAATGATTTTGAAAAACCCATTTTTGAAGCCCATCCCGTCCTACAAAATATCAAAAATACCATGTACCAACAAGGTGCAATTTATGCCTCTATGAGCGGTAGTGGCAGTACAATGTTTGGTATTTTTAATAAAGATTTAGACAAAGAAAATATCAAAAAAACCTTCGAAGGAATGAGTGTTTATATTGTATAATAAATCACTTAAAATGCACCATTAACAATTAATAATTCACCATTAATAATTAACAATTCACCATTAATAATTAACAATTCACCATTAATAATTAACAATTAAAAACTACTCCCATCTATTTCTATAAATATCATAATGCTGCACACCAATTTTAAATTGAAAAGGATTGTTTTGTTGGTTCGCAATGCTACTCACTACATAAACGCCCAATTTAAATTTTTCGCCAAAGAGCTTAAATGGTTTTTCTAAACCAGCAAACAATTCAAAATAAATAAGTTTTCGCTCAGGTACATACAAGGCACCACTCCCCGCAATTTCATACAGCTTTAATTTTTTCAAGTAAGGTATTTTATTAATTAAAGCACCATAAAATTCATGCAAGTAATGCCCTTCAACAAAGGTATTAAACACTGGAAAAGTAGAATCCAATGATTGAAAATTTCGAGTAGGTTCATTAAAAACCCAAGGGTCGCCTCTCCTGATAAATTTATAATCAATCGGTTGTAAATTGGTTTTAGTTAAAAAATTCCCTGTAAAAACCTTGTATTCTGAAATGCCAAGTAAGCCCAATTTTAATCGTTGTTTCAAACCAACCTCTACATAATCATAATCTACAATACTTTTCAAAACACCAGGAACCCCTTTTCTCCAAGTGCCATAAATCGTAGGATATTTGGATCCTAAAATAACTTTTTGTCGGGGCTCACGCAAATACATTTGCCTTGGGGTATACTCCAACGTAATCACATTGTAAAAAACATTGTAGGGGTTAAATACATTGTATTTTGAGGTGTCCGAACCTGCATTACTCAGCCATTGATCCAGCGCATTGTCGGTATTGTTAATTTGAATGGGCGTTCTGTGTGCATATTCTATTTGATTCCGCAAAACCAATCCATTGATTAATTCAACACCATGTTCCAATTCAATAAAATCTTTTCTATAAAAATTAGATCGTCGCAAAATATTGATATAGGAATCATTCGCAAAAACCAATTCATAATTTCGCCCCGTACTCACGCTAACATATCCGTTGTTAAATGGATTGTATCGATAAAATCCTCTTAAAAATCCAATCAAATCTTTTTTTACACCCCCATAGGCAAGGTCTGTCCCCAGTGAAAATGTTTTTTTGTTTTTAGGGGTAATTTTATAATTGTTGCCAAAGCCTATTCGAGCACCTCCTGGATATAAAAACCGATAAAAAGAGCTGACCGGATTAAAACTAAGGGTTCTATCATTCGATCTTTTATAAAAAGAAACGCCTGTTAAAAACACTTCTTCCCAAGTTACTCGGTTGTTTTTTTTATCTATCGAATCTAAATATCGAGTGGTATGGGTATAATCATAAATGCTGTCTTTGTAATGAATAAACTGCAATTCTTTTTCGGTCAATGGTTCTTTGCGCACCGTATTCCAAAAATTTGTATCTCGTTCATAAGCTGCTAATGAAGTTGAGCTTACTTCAGTGGTAAAATATTTTTTCTTAAAAACAGTATCTATTGTATAATCATCAAAAATGACAATGGTGGTTCCATCATTTTTCGACTTGCCCGATTTTGAAAAATAATTCAATTCCA
>CANGUS010000037.1 GCA_947457085.1 Bacteroidota bacterium | reverse complement strand
CCTTTTCCTAATGAGGAAGTAACTCCACCAGTTACAAATATGTATTTTGCCATAACAATAAGTATTTTGTATGACCTTTTTTATAATTAATCAATCTAATAACGGAAAAAAATTTGAAGGTCGTACAAAGGTAAAATTTATTTTCAAGCAAACACGAAATCAGTAAAAAATGTGGAAACCTTTTTTAATTATCTTAATAAAGTATATTTTTTTATCATTTTATATAAAAAAAATATAAAGTCGTGTAATTATTTGTAATTATGGATTACATTTAGAAATATTTGTAAAAATTTAAACAAAAATATAATTGTTGTTTAAAAATTAAATTTACAAATCAAGAACTAAATATATAATTTGAATGAAATTTAAAGCGCCAGTTAGCATAAAATGGGTAGCCGAATTTATAGGGGCAAAATTAATTGGGGATGAAACGATCCAAGTCGATGGACTGAATGAAGTTCATAAAATTACTCCAGGTGACATTTCATTTGTTGATATTGAAAAATACTATACTCGTTTATTAGAAAGCAATTGTACCGCTATCATTATCAATAAAGAAGTAGAATGTCCCACTGGAAAAGCCTTGTTGATTATCGATAAACCCATTGAGGCTTACAATAAATTAGCCACTCACTTTACGCCATTTGAACCTGCTAACAAAATGATTGCTGATACTGCTATCATTGGCGAAGGAACCATTATTCAACCAGGAGTATTTATTGGGAATCATGTTAAAATAGGAAAAAATTGTACTATCCACCCTGGGGTAGTCATATATGATGGAACTACCATTGGAAACAATGTGAATATACAAGCCAATTCAGTTATTGGGGGAGATGCTTTTTATTTTAATAAAAGAAAAGATGAAGAGGTAATGTACTTGAAGCTTGAAAGTTGCGGCACCACAATAATTGAAGATGATGTAGAAATAGGCGCTTGTTGCACCATCGACAGAGGTGTAAGCGGAATCACAATCATTGGAAGAGGTACAAAATTCGATAATTATATTCATATTGGACATGGAACCATTGTTGGAAAAAATTGCTTATTTGCCGCACAAGTGGGTGTTGCTGGTAAGGTAATTATCGGAGATAATGTATTACTATATGGTCAAGTAGGTGTATCCAAAGATTTAGTAATTGAAAGTAATACCGTAGTATTAGCTAAAAGTGGTGTAGGGAAGTCATTACCAGGAGGGAAAGTTTGGTTCGGTATTCCTGTTCAAGATGCTAAAGAAAAAATGGAAGAACTTGTTTGGGTTAAAAGAATCCCTGAATTATGGGATAAAGTTAAAACCGATTTTTAATTATTAAAGCTAGCCTTTACAATAGAAAACAATAGAGAATTAAAACTATTTTCTAAATATACATTTATATGAAAAAATTTATTTTAGTAGCCATCGTTATTGCATTCGGGTTGCCACTTTCAGCTCAATTTTATGGTCCTTTTTATGGGGCCAATGTTTTTGTAAATAAATCTAATCTTTTCAATTCTGATGATTATAGAGCAGATAGTTTTCAAACTTATAAAATGACTCCTTCTTTTGCAGGAAATTTTGAAATTGGTTATTTATATCAAACAGGACTTTCGATTGCTACAGGAATTCAATTTGGAACTTGTAATCAAAAATATACAGGGTCTAATAATTATTACCCCTATAATTTAACTGCCACTACCAAAACATCTTCTATCAGAATTCCAGTTGTTTTTGGAATCCAAAAAATGAATGATAAAAAATTGAAATTTTTATATACAGTAGGATTTTATTATTCATACAACACTTCTTATTCTGATCAATGGGAATTAACTAATAAAGTCCCTACTAACAATGTAACTCAAGTTCAAACATATACGATAAAAGACGATATCATTTCGTACGAAAACAATATCAATGCACAAGCTAATTACAGTGCAAGTTTAAATAGAAGACCATATCAACGACATGGTTTAGGCGCATTAGCTTCTGCAGGAATTAAATATCAATTGAAAGATAAATTGGAATTAATCGCACAAGTAAAGACAGAATTCACGGTTACCAATGCAGAAATTACAAATGAAATTCGTTTTACTCCGATTAATGACCCTTCATCCTTTCCTTATAATGGGCATGCATTTCAAAATCATGCAAAGTTTATGAATGACAAAAATTCTAATTGGAATCGAGCTTCAACCCATCCTTTTAATTTAGGACTATCAATCGGTGTTCGATATTATCTTTTTGATTTTTAATTTATTTTATCCAATATATAATAACGTTTCTATTTTGAAACGTTTTTTTTATTTATAAATAAAAATTTTCGATAATAAGTATTTTATACTTTGCCTTTGTTTCTTTACTTTTGTGGACTTAACACTCAAAGAATGTTTTTATTAGCGATTACAATCTCATTTATAATACAAAAAATAATATTAGCAGCTATTATTATTGGTGGTTCATTAGGGATTGCTTTGTACGCAACATGGGCTGAACGTAAAGTTTCGGCTGTAATGCAAGATAGAAGAGGACCCACTCGTGCTGGACCTTTCGGACTTTTACAACCATTGGCTGATGGTGTGAAAATGTTTATGAAAGAGGAAATTATTCCAATCTTTTCTAACAAATTTTTATTTGTATTAGGACCTAGTTTAGCCATGGTGGTAGCCCTTATGTCTAGTGCCGTTATTCCTTGGGGGCCTGATATGAAATTTGCAGACGGAACTTCATTTTCGTTACAAGTAGCTGATATAAATATTGGAATGCTATATGTTTTTGGAGTGGTAAGCTTAGGAGTTTATGGGGTAATGTTAGGTGCTTGGGCTTCCAATAATAAATTTTCTTTATTAAGTGGATTGAGAGCAGCCGCACAGGCCATTTCATATGAACTTGCCTTAGGTTTAAGTATGATTTCCTTAGTTATGATGACGGGCAGTTTGAGCTTAAATGATATTGTTAGCCAACAACATGGTTTTTGGGATGGCAATTGGTTTTCTTGGAATGTATTTAAACAACCTTTGGCTTTCTTAATATTTTTAGTGTGTTCATTTGCAGAATTAAACAGAGCACCATTCGATTTAGCAGAGTGTGAAAGTGAATTAATTGGAGGCTATCATACGGAGTATAGTTCTTTGAAATTGGGCTTCTATTTATTTGCAGAATATATCAGCATGTTTATCACTTCTGTTATCATCAGTACATTATTTTTTGGAGGCTACAATTTTCCAGGAATGGATGCAGTTGCCACTATGGTGCCTTCACCCTTGTTTTCAATTATTTGCGCATTGGTGCTTTTAACAAAAGCAATTGGATTTATATTATTTTTCATGTTTATTCGTTGGACAATCCCTCGTTTTAGATATGACCAATTAATGAATCTTGGCTGGAAAAGCTTAATTCCTTTGGCATTAATAAACATGTTAATTACTGGAGCAGTTATTTTATATTTCAATAAATAAAAAAATAAAAAATGTCTTTTACAATTTCAGATAAATCAAAATTAGTGGATAGACGTCCGATGACGTTTAAAGACAAAATATATTTACCAGCAATTCTGGGTGGTTTAAAAGTAACTTTAGGTCACATTCTAAAGAAGAAAGCCACCATTAATTATCCAGAAGTAAAACGAGAATTCAGTTCTACATTTAGAGGACTTCATATTTTAAACAAAGATGAGGAAAACCGTGAACGTTGCACTGCTTGTGGATTGTGTGCTTTATCATGTCCGGCAGAGGCTATCACAATGGAATCTGCTGAACGTAAACCAGGTGAAGAGCATTTATATCGAGAAGAAAAGTATGCAGCTAAATATGAAATCAATATGTTGCGCTGTATTTTTTGTGGATTGTGTGAAGAAGCTTGCCCTAAAGATGCAATTTATTTAACGCAAACTTTTGCACCGGCAAACTACGATAGAAAAGGGTTTATTTATAAAAAAGAAGACCTGTTAATTCCCAATAAATAGAAATTAATGAATACTGTATAGTGAACAAGGACTCATTAAATCACTAAGCATTTATCATCAATAATTAATAATTAATAATTTTAAAAATGGATATATATCAAATAATATGTTGGATTTTAAGCATCTTTACTTTAGGATGTGCCATTGGTGTCATAATGAGTAGAAGTCCTATTAACAGTGTGTTATTTCTTATCTTGACATTTTTCTCAATTTCAGCACATTATGTAATGATGAATGCTCAATTTTTAGCTATTGTAAACATTATTGTCTACGCTGGTGCGATCATGGTTTTATTTTTGTTTGTTTTGATGCTTATGAATTTAAACAGTGATACTGAGCCTCAAAAAAACTTTTTAATACAATTTGCAGGGGTTATTTCTGGAGGAGCTTTATTATTGGTTTTTGTAGCTGCCATTAAATCTACTTTCACAGGCCTAGAAGGTAAAATGATAGATCTATCTCAATCTACCAATATTGGTTTAATTCAAAATTTAGGAACCATGCTATTTAAAGAATATGTTTTCCCTTTTGAAATTGCGAGTGTCTTGTTTTTAAGTGCCATGGTAGGTGCGGTTGTCATCGGGAAAAAAGATAAACAATTATCGACTACAGAGTAATTCAATACGAACTTTTTTAATAAAAAAATGCTACCGAACAGGTAGCTTTTTTTGTGGAATTAATATCCTAAGCTTTTTAATATTTGTTCCAAATCTTTATTGTCTTCAGGCTTGTATTGTTCATTTAAATTAATACCATTTAATTTAGCCCATGTCTGATAATAAACAGCACTGACTGGGTTTTTAAGCTCTTTTACGATATCATAGCAATTGGTTTTGAGCTGCCGATTGACAATTTTAACCAGCAAACGCCCTTGGGTAATATTTAAAGCGGTTAATTTGTCTTCAAAATTTGTTTTAATTTCTTTTTCTTTTGATTTGATATATCTTCTTCGCTCTTTATGGCTAACATTGGCAGTTATCCTATCAATTTCATTAAACATTTTAACCGCAGCATTGGCATAGGGCATCACTATTTTTACATAGTGTTTCATTTGATTGTAATGATACCGAAACGTATCGTTTTTAAATACTCTGGATTCAACAATTACCGTTTCATTTAATTCTACAAAATATTTAGGGGCGTCGTTTTCATTTGAAAAAGTAGGGGACGTTTGTTGGCTATACACATTACTTGAAATGCTAAGTAGCAGTAGGTAAATATATTTTTTCATGTTTTTCTAGTTTATTGCTTAAAATAATGATTTTAAAAAGGATAGACTTAAAAAAAAACCATGAGTTAAATGGAGTCCTATAATTTTTTAAAAATGAATAGATTTGGATTGACCAAGTTTGTAAAAAGGATAGCAAAATAAACTAAATAGTATAGGGTGATTTTACACAATGATCTCATAATTATCATCTCCCAAAATGCCATGAATAAGGGTTTTGTTTCAATCTCAATTAGCCATTTTATCCAAAAAGAGGGTAAGTCTAGCAAGGTAAATGGAGTAAAAAATGAAGCAGTAAAAATTGAAGAAAACTAGTGGAAAACTATTTCCGTTAAATACTACAAAATAGTTTTTAATTATTGATTATATCTTCTAACTTCGCATTTGCCCTAATATTTTTTTAGGGAATTATATAACTACAAATGGGATTATTCAACTTTTTTACACAAGATATTGCCATGGATTTAGGCACGGCAAACACACTAATCATTCATAATGATCAAGTCGTTATTGATGAACCTTCGATTGTTGCTGTGGACAGAAAAACTTCTCGAATTATTGCTGTTGGAAAACGAGCAATGATGATGGATGGGAAAGTGCATGAAGATATAAAAACCATTAGGCCATTAAAAGACGGCGTTATTGCCGATTTCAATGCTGCTGAAGGTATGATCAGAGAATTAATTAAATTAATTTATCCTAAAAAACCATTGTTTGCCCCAAGTTGGAGAATGGTTATTTGTATCCCTTCCTCAATTACTGAAGTTGAAAAACGTGCGGTTAGAGACAGTGCGGAGCAAGCTGGTGCTAAGGAAGTTTATATGATTATGGAGCCAATGGCTGCTGCATTAGGAATTGGTATTGATGTTGAAGAACCTACAGGAAACATGGTTATTGATATTGGTGGTGGAACAACTGGTATTTCAATTATATCTTTATCAGGTATTGTGTGTGATGAAAGTATACGTGTTGCAGGGGATGAGTTTACCGCAGATATTATTGAAGCCATGCGTCGTTACCATAGTTTGTTAATTGGTGATAGAACAGCTGAACAAATAAAAATTCAAGTAGGAAGTGCATTGAAAGATTTAGATAATCCTCCTGATGATGTGGCTGTAAATGGAAGAGATTTGGTAACGGGTATTCCTAAGCAAATCATGGTTTCTTATCAAGAGGTAGCTGATGCGTTAGATAAATCGGTTTTCAAAATTGAAGAAGGGATCTTAAGAGCATTAGAAAAAACTCCTCCTGAATTAGCGGCTGATATATTCCGTCGTGGATTGTATTTAACCGGTGGTGGTGCTTTGTTACGTGGCTTAGATAAACGAATTGCCAACAAAATTAAATTGCCTGTACATGTTGCAGATGATCCATTAAGAAGTGTTGTTCGTGGAACCGGTATGGCGTTAAAACACGTTCATAAATATCCATTTTTGATGCAATAATTTTATAGAAAAAGAAACGACCCAACGAAGTGCGAAATCTTATCTATTTCATTAAAATTTATTATTCTTTTTTTGTTTTTCTTATACTAGAATTAATTTGCTTGCTGATTGTTTTTAAAAATAATTCCTATCAACAGTCATCTTATATTAATTCTGCTAGAAGTATTTCAAGTAGTTTCTATACCAAAAAAGAATCCATTGTTTCTTTTTTAACACTCAATGCAGTAAATGACAGTTTGGTAAAAGAAAATGCCCGATTAAAGCAAGCATTGGGAATTCCTGTTACGGCCAATCCTTTTAAAGACACAAGCTATACCATTACTCGTACCTTAGACAGCAATGCAAAACAAACAGTGCATTACAAATATATTGCTGCCAAAGTAATCAATAATTCTACCGATCAGAAAATAAATTACATCACCTTAAACGTAGGTTCTCGACACGGGATAAAACCTAAAATGGCTGTTATTACCGACAAAGGGGTAGTGGGTAAGATTTCGCATGTGAGTGAAAATTATTCTGTAGCGGTATCTATTTTATCTGATCGATTTAATGTGAATTGCGTTGTGCCAGATGGGAGTATTGGAAATATTAAATGGGATAATAAAGACCCCAACATGGTATTATTAAAAGGCATTCCATTGTCGGCCAATTTGAAATTAAAAGACAGTATAATGACCAGTGGCTATTCTATTTTTCCTGAAAAAATTATGATTGGTAAAGTGGCCAAATTCGTTAATGGAGATTATCAGGTATGGCTATCTACTAATTTTAATAACCTACATTATGTGTATGTTGTACAAGACTTTACCAATATTGAAAGAACCATTTTAGAAGATTCCGTTCAAGCTGAAACAGATATACAATGAGTACAACTATAAAATTTATTTTAAACTTCATTGTGGTTTTAACGATTCAAATTTTTATTTTGAATGATATTATGTTGAAATCATCCTTGACATTTTTTGGATTTCCTGTTTTTACACCGATCATTTATCCGCTAATATTATTGGTCATGCCAGTCAATACCCCTCATTGGTTATTGATGATTTTAGGATTTATTACAGGATTAACAATGGACATGTTTTCAAATACACCAGGAATGCATGCTGCAGCGATGGTTTTGATTTGTTATTTAAGACCTTTTATTTTAAAACTATTTTTTCAGCAAACAGCAAAAGAGTTAAGAGATACCGTGCCTTCTTTATATAAATTAGGGTTTACTTCGTTTATTATTTATGTTGGCTTTACCATTTTAATTCACCATGCCTTCTTCTACATATTAGAAATTTGGAGCTTTAAAAGCAGTGTGCTTATCTTTTTTAAAACGATAGTATCTGCCATCATGTCGATTTTATTGATTTTATTAAGTCAATTATTATTTGCTAAAAAAGAAATTCAACGAGCATGATTATTTCGGGCATTTTTTCGGCACTCACAGAAGACAAAGGCTTCGGTGTTTTCACAAAAAAGAAAATTGATGCAGGTACCATTATTGAAATATCCCCAGTAATTGTGATGTCGGCAAAAGAAAAAGTAGATTTAGAAAAAACTAAACTCTATGATTATTTATTTAATTGGAAAGGCAAAAAATGCTGCATGGCTATGGGGTTTGTACCAATTTATAATCATTCTTATGAATCCAATTGTGAGTATTTTCAAGATTTTGAATACAATACCATCATGATCAAAGCCATTCGTTCGATTGCCAAACATGAAGAACTTACTATTAATTACAATGGCACTTTTAACAATAAAAAGAAAGTGTGGTTCGAGGTTGTATAACCTCTTTGATTTGTCTCTATCAGTTAATGGATCTCCCCAATAGCACTTTTCATCAAAAGTTCAGTGCTGTGCACCAAAAGTTCAGCGCTGTGCACGGAAAGTTCAGCGCTGTTCACGGAAAGTTCAGCGCTGTGCACGGAATGTTCAGTGCTGTGCACGGAAAGTTCAGCGCTGTTCACGGAAAGTTCAGCGCTGTGCACGGAAAGTTCAGCGCTGTGCACGGAAAGTTCAGCGCTGTGCACGGAAAGTTCAGTGCTGTGCACCAAAAGTTCAGCGCTGTGCACCAAAAGTTCAGCGCTGTGCACCGTATGATTCTTATTATTTAGGAAAAAGAGCGTTTAGTTCATATATAAAATACCGAACATAAACATTGAAAAGGCTGTTGATGAATTGGTTAAAACAAAGAAAATAAACTCTGTCTATCAGAGCCCCTTATTGCTTCTATACCACTTGTAACCTATAATTAAAATAATGGTCATTGGCATAAAAGCCAAATAAATAATGCCTCCATTTAACCCTTTTGCGCCTTTGTCATCCAAGCTTTCGGCAGTCTTGGTGCACATCACACATTGTGAGTGAGCAGCAGTGTATCCAAAGGATAAAAAACCGATGAGTAATAATTTTTTAAGCATGGGACAAAGGTAATAAAAACTAATTAGATGTTGTTCCGCAATCTCCCTTTAAAAAAATCTATAATTCCAATTCCCAATCTAAAATTCCAATTAAAATTTTTCGTTCATTAACACACCATCAACACAAAAAACTTTTCAAATAAAGGGGAAAGCCTTAGTTTTGACAGATTGCACAATTCTCAAAATATAAATGTCAGCTTCACACATCATAAAATATATTTACAATTACGGTTCGGATGAAGTAATTCGTAAAGGAAAAAAAATATTTTTAACCGACGGCGTAAAGCTGATCAAAAAAGATGAATTGTCGAATCAATTGGTTTTTAAAGTAAAAAATGACCAATACTATAACCAATATACCGTTACGATTTCAAAATATTTGAATGAAAGTACTATCAAAGCTCGTTGCCTTTGCCCTTACAATATGGGTGAAGTATGTCGACATGAAGTGGCTGCATTATTTCAATTAAATGAAATGTTGGTGAATCAAACGCTGGATTCTACCGAAACTCAATTTAATCAGTTGCATACGGTCGTTCGTATGAAAAGCATTGACTTACATTCATTGCGATTGTTTACTTCCAATGCTTTGTTTGAAGCATCGGAGCAAATGATTAAAAAAAATACATCGAAAATCATTAAAGCTGCAAACGAAAGCGTAGAAGCGATTGTAGAAATAGACAAAGAGAAGTTTGAAGTTAAACTCAAACGAAATGATGATAAATCGTTTGATACATCTTGTAATTGTGCCGAATCGAAATATCCATTGTGTAAACACAAAACGGCTATTTTCTTATTATTACTCAACAAACATGGTGAAAATTATTTTGACACCATTCGAAATTGGGACAGCCAAAAAAATAAATTACTCGGATTGTATGGCTATTCATTAGAGGATGATTTGACAGGCAAGTTTGAATTTTATTACCAAGATGCAAAACCCTTTTTGAAGGTATTGGATGCCTCTATCAAAAAAGTGAGTATTCGCGAACCACTGAGAAGAGCACACGAAGAGTTAAAACCTGTTGAGAAAAAAGAGTATACCAAGCGCTTAGGTCTCGTATTGAATTTGCAAGAAAAAGGCTATCCTTACTTTACCATTGATTTGGTTGAAGGCGAAATGGATATGGCCAATCAATCTTTTGCAGGCAACATCAATAAATTAGACATTTCAAAATACATTGATACCGATATTTATCCTGTAGAGGATAGAGAGTTGGTAGCACAAGTTCGTAAAATACAAAAAGTAGAAGTCTCGAAATTTATTGCTAAAAATTCTCCTTTTGGAGATTTATGGGAAAATATTACTCAAAATGAAACTGAGTTAACCCTTGAAACGAAAGATTTAATTTATGAATTTTTGCATCCTAAGTTATTAAAACTATTTAATAGTTTAGGCGATCATAATCCAATTTATATATTGCCCAAAGGTAAACCATATAAAACAGCTTCTCTTGAAAAATTAAAGTACAACGCATCTCAATTATTTCCTGTTATTCATATTCAAAAAAAGAAAACAGATATTCATATAAACGTTCAATATCAAGTAGAGGAACGATTATTTAAAATGAGTGAAAACGAGTTGGATACTCATTTAGTCTTCTTACATAAAAAGGAATTGTATTTAGCGCCCAAAGCCAAAGACGTTTCTCATGTAAGTGTATTAGATAAATTTAATAAAGTACAATTAGCCGAATGGGGAAGTTTTTTACAAGAGAAATTATTGCCAATTAGTAAGCTGTATGAAACAAAATTTGATAAAGGATTAATAGAGTATAGCCATACGGTGAAACCCACTTTATCTATAAGGTTGAGTGAGCAAGGATCTTATTTCATTTTAAAACCGGTGTTCGAATACGAGGAGGTTGAAGCACAATGGAATGAGGAAGAAAATCTATCTATCAATAAAGAAGGAAAGGTTTTGGTTATCAAGCGAAATAAAGAATTAGAGGCTGGATTTATTCATTTAATAGAAAGCTTACACATACAATTGAAGAAACCGG
>CANGUS010000036.1 GCA_947457085.1 Bacteroidota bacterium | reverse complement strand
TGAATTTGCTTTTAGTGGAATACATATCATCAATCCTACTATTTTTAAATTAATGAAACAAGAAGGTAAGTTTTCAATGGTAGATGTTTATTTAGAATTAGCGAAAAAAGAAAAAATAATTGGTTATGATCATACTGGTTCTCATTTAATAGATGTTGGCAAACCAGAAAGTATCATAAAAGCTGAAACTATTTTTAAGTAGTAATAATTTAATTTCGCTTTGTGACAAAAGAAGAATTCTCCATCGTACAGCCATCGTTGCCCAGCAAGCCAGGCATATACAAATATTTTGATGCTACCGACAAAATTATTTATGTTGGCAAGGCTAAAAATTTGCGTAAACGGGTAGTTTCTTATTTCAATAAAATTTCAGATTATTATAAAACAAAAAAACTTGTTTCTGAAATAAAACGAATAGAGTTTACTATCGTTGATAGTGAACAAGATGCATTATTATTAGAAAATTCACTCATTAAACAATACCAGCCAAAATACAATTTGGTTTTAAAAGATGATAGAAGCTATCCTCATATTGTTATTAAAAATGAACCTTTTCCAAGAATTTTTATTACTCGTAAAATGATAAAAGATGGATCTCAATATTTAGGTCCGTATACGAATGTGGCTCAAGTTTATTCTTTATTAAATTTGATAAAACAAACGATTCCGTTGAGAACATGCTCTTTAAATCTGAATCCAAAAAATATTGAAAAGGGAAAATTTAAAGAATGTTTAGAATATCATTTGGGAAATTGTAAAGCACCATGTGTTGCCTTTCAAAGTAAAGAAGAGTATAATGAGCAAGTGCAACTAGTCAAAGATATTTTGAAAGGAAAGTTGGGCGATATTATAAAAAATTATAAAAAAGAAATGATGGAAAAGGCTTCAAATTTAGAATTTGAAAAAGCTGAAATCATCAAGAAAAAAATTGAATATCTACAAACCTATCAAAGTAAATCCATCATTGTAAATACTAAAATAGATAATGTAGATATATGCTCTGTTGTTTCAAATGAAAAATATGCTGCTGTCAATTTTATGATCATAGTTCAAGGAACGATTATTCACACGCATTCTGTTACTATTACTAAAACGTTGCAAGAATCTGATGAAGAAATTTTAGTGCCTATTTTATATCAACTCCGCGAAAAATACAAGAGTACTTCAAAAGAAATCATTGTTCCATTTACAATTTCAACTGAAGATGAATTAATAGTCACTGTACCTAAAGGGGGCGACAAAAAGAAATTATTAGAATTGTCTTTGCAAAATGCAGAATATATGATGCAAGAGCATAAACGAAAACTAACCCTCAACCTTTCAGAAAACACCACTGAACAAAACAACGCTTTATTAGAGCAATTAAAAATAGATTTACATTTATCTGAAATCCCAGACCATATTGAATGTTTTGATAATTCAAATTTTCAAGGAAGTTATCCTGTTGCTGCCATGGTTTGTTTCAAAGATGGAGTGCCCTTCAAAAAAGAATATAGACATTTTCATATTAAAACAGTAGAGGGCATTAATGACTTTGCGAGCATGAAAGAAATCGTTTACCGTCGCTATAAACGAGTGCTAGATGAAGGTAAACCCCTTCCTAAATTAATTATTATTGATGGAGGTAAAGGACAACTTAGTTCTGCATTAGAGTCTATTCATGAATTAGGATTGCTTGGAAAAACAACCGTGGTAGGATTAGCTAAAAATATTGAAGAAATATTTTACCCAGGAGACTCCGAATCTCTGAAGTTGCCTTATCAAAGTGCAACATTAAATTTAATTAAACGCATACGAGATGAAGTGCATCGATTTGGTATTACCTTTCATCGATCTACTCGAAGCAAAGGAATAATAAAAAATGAGCTCGAAAAAATTAATGGAATCGGTGAAAAAACTGCCAATGATTTGCTGAAACATTTTAGGTCGGTAATAAAAGTAAAAAATGCCACCGAAAAAGAATTAGAAAAAATTGTTGGGTTGTCAAAGGCACGTATTATCAAGCAATATTTTAATAACTAAAAATTCATTTCAATAATCCCTAAGTTGCATACTCCCATTTACAATTATTATATTTGCGCACAATGAAAAAAATAATACTGTTAATAGCCTTTCTTTTACCGGCTATTTTTTGCTTTTCACAGATTGATAGTTTAGATATTAAAATTGGACAAATGATCATGGTGGGAATGTCGGGTCAATCGGCAAAGAAAAATTCTGCTATTATTAAAGATATAAAAAATGGGATCGTTGGTGGCGTACTATTATTTGAATACAATATTAATCCAAATAATAGTCAAGAAAATTTATTGGAGTTGACGAATGATTTGCAAGAGGCAGCTCAAATCCCATTATTCATTTCCATTGATCAAGAAGGTGGGCAAGTGAATCGTTTAAAAATGAAATATGGTTTTCCATCAATGCCTTCAGCTCAAATCGTAGGGCAAAAAAATGATTCAGCTTATAGCCATAAAATAGGAAATACGATTGCAAATTCATTGTCTACATGTGGCATTAATTTAAATTTTGCTCCTGATGTAGATATTTTAAATCCGAATTGTCCTGTTTTAGGAAAACGAAATAGATGCTACTCTTCAAATGTAAAAACGATTGTGCAATGTGCTGAAATTATGATTGAAGAACATAAAAAATTAAATATAAAAACAGCATTAAAACATTTTCCCGGACATGGGAGTAGCACTACAGATTCTCATTTGGGTTTGGTGGATGTTTCTAAAACATGGAGTGTTGAAGAGTTGTTTCCATATAAATATTTAATAGATACTGGAAAGGTTGATATGATTATGACGGCCCACATTATTAATAAAAAACTAGATGATAGTGGTTTGCCTGCAACTTTGTCGAAAAAAATAGTGACGGGTCTTTTGCGTAAACAATTCCACTATGATGGCATCGTGATTTCGGACGATATGCAAATGCATGCTATTAGTAAGTTTTATGGGTTGGAGCAAAGTTTGAAACTAGCTATCAACGCTGGGGTTGACATTGTAATTTTTAGCAATAATATTGAAGGATCAAAAGATTATACGCCTGAAAATATTCATGCTACATTTAAAAAATTAGTTTTAGATGGAGAAATTCCCCTGTCAAGAATTAATGAAAGCTTTAACCGAATCATGGCTTTGAAAAAAAGTAGATAATTTCTATTTTTGAAATAGTTTCTTGCCTATTTGAACAAACTTTATTTCAATAAAATAGTAACAAATTGTTGCTAACAGAATTGTGGTAATGATTGTAAAGGCTAGCATCGTCCAATAAATGATATAATCATTTCCGAAAATAGATTTCCATTTTTCCCAATGTTCCATAACATAAACAACTACAATCCAATGCATTAAATAAATGCTGTATGATATTTTGCCTAAAAACAACAACGGTTTTAATTGAAGTAATTTTTGAATATATTGATTATTAATAATGAACAATAAAATGATAAATGAAGCTATTCCTGTAATATGAAATATATCAATTCCCCAAAAGCCAAGTACAGCATAAAATTTACTCCCTAATGTATGAATTCTGTCAATGTGCCTAATTGAAAACATGGCAAATACGATTAGAAAAAGTAACCATCTATAAGGGTAAATTTTTGATTTTTTAAAATCAAATGATTGTATTTGAGGATAAAAATAAGCCAATAAAATTCCTAAGCAAAAATGCATGGTAAACATTGATAAATGCCCTGCACCAATATATAATGTCATTGGTATTAATGCATAAATGTAATTAATATTTTTTCTTGCAGCTATTATAAAAAATGGGAGTAATAGAGAAACTACCATTTCTACTCCTAAAGTCCATCCTGGAATATAAAAATCATGTTTAGATTTAACCAAATATAATTCTTGCCATAGATGTTGTGAATTAATATAAAAAATATCTTTAATCGTATTCAATCCTAAATCGTGCCTGTGATAATAAAAATACATCATCAGAACTGTAACAAAAAACGCAGGATATATTCTAAAAAATCGTTTTATTACATACTCTTTAATATCAATTTCTTTAGCTGTTTGAAAATATTTATACGATAAAACAAATCCACTTAAAACAAAAAAGAATGAGACAGCATCACCACCATTAAAAAACATTTCAGCAATTTTTGTACTTAATTTATCTGCCCAACGCCATCCTATATAATGATAAACAACTACCATCATAGCCGCTATTCCTCTTACAGAATCTAAATAATCAATTCGATTTGATTTGTTCATTTTTTAATATTTAATAAATTTTTGTGATGTGTTTCCAACTGTTAAAAAATAAATTCCTTTTGTAAAATTTTGAACATTGATTTTTATTTTTTCTACATTATTTTCATTCTGCATAAAAAGTATTTTACCCGTAATGTCATGTATTGAAATATCTATTATTCTGAACGAACTGTATGGTATTTTTATTTCTAAAATATCGGAAACTGGATTTGGGAAAACGTAAAAGGGTATTTTATTCGAACTGTATAAAGCGCAATTATCTAATTTATTAAATAACCAATTTGGATATTCTGTAGATACCGTTTTTTGCATTTTTTCTGTTTGCTTTTGTGTGAAAAAATACATTGAATTATCATCTACATAATCCATAAAATTCATAAACATATTGGATGTTCCACAAGAGTTTTGGGGATAGAATGGTTTATTATAATAAGCGTGTTCTTGAATAGGAGTATCTTCAATTCCATCATCTGTATTGCAATCATTGTCATCTTTCCATGTATGATACAATCCTAAATAATGACCCATTTCATGTACCAAAATTCTGCCTAAATTAAAATGTGTATTTGTATTGATTCCAATGTATTTTGGATGTACAACAATTCCATTTACCTGCTTGGTTTTTGCCCAAGGATAAATTCCATAACCTGCTATGTATTTTCCTGTATTAGTAATGTAAATATTACAAAAGCTATCTGTATTCCAAGCATCATCTCCTCCGTTATTGCTAAAAAATACATCGCTGTCTTTTATTCCTATTTCATTTACAAATGTTTGTTTTCGAATAATTCCATTGGGTACAATACAAAATGTAATATTAGCATTTCCAATTCGTTTTTTAAATTCATTGGGCACATTTTGTATATCATTATTGGTTGCATTAAAACAATTATTTAATTCATCCAACTGTTCAAATATTTTTTCGTCTGTTATATTTTCATCATAAGTGTACCACAAAACATGTATAACTGTTGGAATGATAATTTGTGAAGCTCTGTATTTTTCTTGAAATTCTTTATCAGAAGAATATAATTCCTGTTCACTAATTGCAATATTATTTTCGTTCTTACATTTTTGAGTTTCTATTATTTGACATTTTAGAGAAAATGAAATAGTAGTGAACAGTAGCATATATATTGTTTTCATCATCTTATTAATGTAATGTCTCCTTTTTGTGTAGTCGATATTTTTTGTCCATTTACTCGATATGAATACGTTAATAAATAAACATAATTTCCAATTTCACATTCAACCGATTTATATTTTCCGTCCCAACCAAAAACAGTGTTGTCTGTTTTAAAAACAGTATTTCCAAATCGATTCATAATGATATATTGCATTTCTTCAATAGGAAATCCACAATTAAAAAGTGGTTTTATTTCATCATTCAATCCATCATTATTGGGTGAAAATGCAGTAGGCACAAATCCAATACAACTGCACTCTTCTTCCTCAATATTAAATGTATAAGTAAAATTAGAGCAACTATTGTTCACTTGAAGTGTATAAACTCCTGCTTTATTAACCATTAAATTTTTTGTAGTCGTACCATCATTCCATAAATAATCGCCTGTAATTGGACTTTCTAATTTTATAGATTTTCGTTTGCACATTTTTTTAGTATAGTTTGTAGGTATATTTTTTGTATCAATTACTATTGTGCTATCCGACAATATGCATCCATCAATTGTTACATTTACAAAATACTTACCTTCTTGCGTAAAAGTTTCTACACTGTCTGTGTTTCCTGTACTCCAATTATATTTAGCATCTAAAAAATGAGCATTAAATGTTTTAGCAATGCCATTACACAAATAAATTGTATCGGGCAAAGGGTCAAATTCATACACCCCTACATCGTCTATAAACAAATAAGAACTAAATGGATAACTGGAGCTTTCTTTTTTATATCCAGTATTTAATGAGTTTTTAAAATTACCTATTGTAATATATTGTTCGTTACCAACTGCTTTATAACAACCACTCACTTTTGTCCAACCTAAGGTATCATCTATAAATGAACCTGCATAATTAATTTGTGGATTGATATTGGTGATGTTGAAAATTGTATTTTGTTCATCAACTTTTTTTTCTGTAAAAGCCAATCCTACTTGATTAATAAAACAATTATTCCATCCATTTACATATCGTGGATTTACATAAAATCTTGTATAATAAATACAATTAGATTTTAATTTTGTTTTTAATTTTGTTTCAGGGTATTCAAATGGATCGCTCGTCAAAATACCAAAACAAATAATGCCAATAAAAGACTTGCCTGTTTTAGCATATTGATATGAAATAAATGGTTGGAAAATATTAGGTATTAACACGGATGGATTTGTAGCACATTCATTATACAAATCTGGAGTACCATTACTTCCAGAAAACCATCCATTTGCTTTATTTATCTGTCCGCCATCACTTGGACAATCTGATATTTCTTCAAAACTTCCATTTGATACTAAATTTATTTGCGCATGCAAATAAGTAGTATTTAAAAGTATAATTATGGATAAAAAATAGTTCATAAAATAAAATAGCACGTTAGCCTAAATTTACTAACGTGCTATTGAGGATTTTATTTTAATTATTTACTTGTATTTTTCCTGTAAATGATTTTTTGTTATCAGTTGTTAAAGTTACCACATATAATCCATTCGTATAATCAGTTGTCGAAAACTGATTTTTTGAAACAGTATTATATTCTTTTACCAAACGACCATCTAGTGAAAATACTTTTATATTGTTTTGTTTTGATAAATCCATATTATTCAAAATAAATCCGTTGGGCAAGTTAGAGATAGTGATGCCATTTTTAACAAAATCACTTTGTTTGCAACCAGAGCCATTAGGGCAAATAAAGAATGTTTTATCTACTACATTCCAATTTCCTCCACAAGATGAATTAATATTTACCATTTGAATAGTGTATGATTGCAATGGAATAAATGTCCATCCTGGATTTTCGGCCCACCATTGTGATAAATTAAAACTGTTAGGCAATAATCCATTTACCCAATTGGTTGATTTGTATCTATTTAATCCACCATTTTCAAATATTGCCATAAAATAGGTATTATAGTTTTTCATTTGAGAGCAGTTAATGAATACGTTTTCGTTAGCATCAAATCCTAGAGCATTATTATTTGTGCCATTCAAATCAGAAAAAGTATAAACGTTATCTGCTGTTACCGTTTGGCCAACAATTACTTCGTTGGTAAAACTACTTGAACCCAAACCAAAAACTCCACCACGTCCTACTTCTACATTTAATATATTTATACATTTTATGGATTGAAAACCACACGCGGCTGGACCCATTGCATATTGAGGTAAATCAATTTTTACGCGATATGTTCCATGGGTTAGATTATAAAAATTTGGCGAAGATTGTCCACCATTAAGACCATAAACATTAGCCCATCCTCCATTTGATTGTTTTTGTTGCAATGTAAAGATTGCTCTTAATTTTTGGTCTGCTGCTGTAACATTCATTGTACATCCCGGCCAATTAGGAGGTATTTTATAAAGATTTAAGTTATAAGCAGGAACACCTGTACAAGTTACGCTATTGCAATTTGCAGCAGCAGTTTGTGCATTTATTTTGTTAACTAACAACAATGTAAATGCAAATAATATGATTTTAATTTTGTTCATAAATAGATAATTTTTTTCATAGAAAAACACCCTTTAAATAAATAAAGTTTTGTAGGCATTCTATGCGTGTTTAATAAAAATAATTCGGCTTAATTGATTTGTAAGTTTTAGTAGCTACTTTGTTATTTTGTTCAATAAGTTAGTACGAATGTATGTACACATTTTTTAAAATTCAATATTTAAAAGTGGTTTTAGCTATCGAAAAAGTTGTGTTTTTATACTACTTTTACAATTAAAAGGGGTTATGGAAAAACCAGAAATTTTAGAATTTTATAAATTAGTGGGCAGGAATATAAAAAATGCTCGTCGAGAAAAAGATATTAAAGCATTTGATATTGCAAGCCAAATGGATATGTCTGAAAGTGCATTTACTAAAATGGAAAGAGGGGAAACGAAAACCAATTTAGATAAAATTATAGAGTTATCACAATTGTTAGAAAAACCAATAGAATATTTTTTTACAGATAAAACTCAAGAAAACTCTACGTTTTACAATAGTCAAGACAGTGGTAAAACTGTATCAAATCACAATCAAATAAATCATGAAATTATAACAGAACTTACCAATCAACTCAAAGAAAAGGATAAGCAAATATTTTCCTTGTTAGAAATATTTAAAAAGTAAATAATTTTTCTTACTAATATTATCGACTTCGTTAAAGAAGTTGCACCTTTGCACTTTAATAAAATAATATGAGCGATTTATATAATCAACGAGGCGTTTCATCACAAAAAGAAGATGTACATGAAGCCATAAAAAATTTAGACAAAGGTCTATTTGAAAATTCTTTTTGTAAGATTTTACCTGATTATATTGCTCATGATGAAAATGCATGTTGTATTATGCATGCCGATACAGCAGGTACAAAATCTATTTTAGCATATCTTTATTGGAAAGAAACCGGCGATTTGTCGGTATGGAAAGGCATTGCCCAAGATGCTATGGTGATGAATATTGATGACATGATTTGTTCTGGTGCTACCAATCATTTTGTTTTATCATCTACCATAGCAAGAAATAAAAATTTAATCACTAAAGAGGTTCTATCTGCAGTTATTCAAGGTTGTGATCAACTGATTAAAGAATGGAAAAATTTCGGAATTGAAATACACAGCGCAGGTGGTGAAACAGCTGATGTTGGAGACTTGGTAAAAACAATTGATGTAGGTTATACCGCTTTTGCTCGCTTTGATAGAAAAAATATTATTACGATAAATCCACAGCCAGGAGATGTAATTGTTGGTTTGGCAAGTTATGGTCAGGCAACTTATGAAACTGAATATAATAGTGGCATAGGATGTAATGGTTTAACAAGTGCTAGACATGATATTTTAGATAAAAGTTATATGACTCGTTTTCCTGAAAGTTATGACAACTCATTGCCTGAGCATGTTTGTTACATAGGAAAACATAAATTAACTGACTCTTTTGAACATGGATTAACTGTCGGTAAGATGCTATTGTCTCCTACTAGGACTTTTGCGCCTGTAATTAAACAAGTGGTTGATCATTTTGGTTCAGCTATTAAAGGGATTGTACATAATACGGGTGGTGGTCAAACAAAGTGCATGAAATACATCCCAGGTAAAGTGCGAATCGTAAAAGATAATTTATTGCCCATTCCTAAAATCTTCCATTTAATGCAAGAAGCATCAGGTATCAGTTTGCAAGAAATGTATCAGGTCTTTAATATGGGAACCCGCTTAGAAATTTATACAGACGAAAAAACAGCCCAAGAAATTATTGCTATTTCAAATAGTTTTAATATTGAAGCTCAAATTGTTGGTAAAGTAGAGGCTTCCGATAAAAAAGAGTTAGTAATAAAGCACAATGATGTGGAGATTGTATATTAAATTTTCTTATCAACTAAATTTATAATCAATCAGTAATTATTTGTTCTAGTAACCAACTATTATTTTAATTTCATTGTCTATATCGATAAAATAAACATTAATGAAGAAACTATTAATTTTTGTTGCAACTTTTATGGTAGCACAAGCTCAAGCTCAAATTTCTAATACTTTTTACGGCTTAGCTAGAAAAAACACCCCTAATAGTGAAATATTTTTAGCAACCATGAATCCCTCAACAGGTACTGTAACAAACATAAGCCCTACTTCGTTGTCTCCCATAGTAAATCTAACCGGCGCTGCCTTGGATCCATACAATAACAACTATCATTTTGTAGGGTACAATCAAATGAAAACGATTAATTTATCAACTGGCTTAGAAACCAATTCGGTAGTTATTAATAATCCAATTGCTAATAGCTATTTTGATAATTTTCGCTTTAATAATTCAGATAGTACTTTGTATGGTTTAGCAAGAAGATACATTTACGATTCTGTAACAATGACGGGTTATGGCGAAGTGTATTTATCTACTATCAATACAACCACAGGAACGATTACTCAAATTTCTCCCAATTCAATTGGGCAAGGTTTTGCTTTAGCGGGGAGTGCTATAGATCCTTATCAAAAAATATTTTATTATTCAACAGGAGCTAATTTAGTAGGGGTTGATATGTATACGGGGTTAGTCTATTCAAATCCTCCAATTTCAATTCTTGGTGGTGGGAATTATTTTGACAATTTTACTTATAGTTGTGTTGATACCGCTTTATATGGATTAATTCGTACAAACTATTTTTCTTATGAGTATGATTCTTTAATTATGGATACCATTAAAACATTAGATTCAACAGCGATTCATTTAGGAAGAATAAATCCTTCTACTGGTGTGGTAACAAAAATATCTCCAACAAAATTAGATCAAGGTGGCTATACCCTAAATGCTGGATCTACTATTGATCCTTCTACCATGACTTATTATTATAATAATGGATATCAATTAGTTGGAGTTTCGCTTGTAACTGGACTAAAAGTGAGTCAACAAACAATCAATAATACCAATGGTCAGTTTTTTGAATTGATGCGAATACAATCTAATTGTTATGAAGCATATAAACCAATTCGCCAAAATTCGCCCGCTTCTGTTTCATCTTCATTGAAACAAATCAACATTCTCATTTTTCCAAACCCAACCAATGGCATGATTGAATTAAAAAATAACAATACGATTGTAAAAGTCGAAATTTTTGATGTGGTTGGTAAATTATGCTTAACCCACAATATTCAATCAACTGATCAAAAAATTGATGTTTCAAACTTACAACCCGGAAATTATTTTTTGAAAGCCTACTCAAAAAGTAAAGAATTGTATCTTTCAAAATTTGTAAAAGAATAAATGCAATTTTACTACAATCAACAATTCGTATTTAAAAACTTAATATAGATAAAAAAATCCCGATGTAATCGGGATTTTTTTTGACGTATTACTA
>CANGUS010000035.1 GCA_947457085.1 Bacteroidota bacterium | reverse complement strand
ACCAGAAGGAGTTGCCTTATCAATAACCTGTAAAAATTACAATGTGGAGCGTGGAGAAATATTAAAATGCGTTTCTTCTAAATCAGCCTATTATGGAAACAACACGGGTTTTAATCCAGGGAAAATGAAGGAAGGTGAATTGTATTGCAAAATTAACGGCAGAATGTACAGTTCATATCAAGTTAGTAAACCCGTATTAATTAAAGATGTTGATGTATTGGATATGTTTTTTCAATCAGAGGATAAATCGGTAATTTGGCTACAACTCAATAATTTTTCAGAAATAAAAAGCATTCCTCATACCGCTAAATCTGACACGAGTGTAAAAGAACGTGCTTTTGTTTGTAAAATGGCCTATTTGCCAAACGGCTATAAACCATCAGATGGAGCCAACAATTATTTAGGATATGAAGATGTAAAAGGCAATGCAGGAATTGTGGTTTTATATTTAGATAAATACAATAAAAAAATAGGACTTTCTTTTTCGGGAATTTTAAGGCCCAATGCAAAAATGCTAAGTGAAAAACCCAATGCTGGTTTATTTTATATCACCGAAGGAAAAATAGATAATTTAAGTTGGGATGCTTTTTAATTATTAATTGTAAATTATCAATTATTAATATTTTTAGAATGTATTGAACCCATTTTCATTGAAATAATTAGTCATTTATCATGAACCATTAATAATTAACCACTATTTTTGCTAAATGATATTACCTGTTGTTGCATTTGGCCATCCTACGCTACGCAAAGTTTGTGTACCCATCACTGAAGATTATCCTAATTTATCAGAAATAATAAGCAATATGTGGGAAACCATGTATCACACCAATGGTGTGGGTTTAGCAGCACCGCAAATCAATCAAACGATTCGTTTATTTATTGTAGATACTGTACAAATTGTAGAAGGTGCCGATGTGGATGAAAAAGATGACTTTAAAGACGAAAAACCAATAAAAAAAGTATTCATTAATCCTGAAATTATAGAATTAGCGGGGGATGATTGGAAATACAACGAAGGCTGTTTAAGCATTCCTAAAGTGAGAGAAGATGTGATGCGTGCAGAAGAAGTAACATTAAAATATCAAGATGAAAATTTTGAATATCATACTGAAACTTTTGATAGAATTACAGCACGTGTAATTTTGCATGAATTTGATCATATCGAAGGCAAGCTATTTATAGATTACCTCAATCCGTTGAAAAAAAGAATGATAAAATCGAAACTTGACGATATTAGCAAAGGCAAAGTGAGGGTTGATTACAGAATGTTATTTCCTAAAAAATAATTTTCTTCTCTATGCAAAAAAAAACAATGGATGAATTGGAACGGATGAGTCCGACTGAGTTCAAAGAAACCGAAAAATTGCCTATTGTAGTTGTGCTAGATGAAGTAAGAAGTATGCACAATGTAGGTTCTGTATTTCGTACTTCAGATGGTTTTTTAATAGAGTCTATTTATTTATGTGGATTAACACCTCAGCCTCCACACAGAGATATTCAAAAAACAGCCTTGGGTGCTACCGAAACAGTTGCTTGGAAACATGTAACTACCACACAACTAGCCATAGATGAGTTAAAACAAAAAGGCTTTACGATTATTGCTATTGAGCAAGTGCACAACAGCATTCCATTAAATCAATTTAAAATAGATAAATTAAAAAAATACGCAATTGTTTTCGGACATGAAGTGAATGGAGTACAAGAAGAAATTATTAATCAATGTGATTTTTCAATTGAAATTCCTCAATTAGGGAGCAAACATTCATTAAATATATCGGTAAGTGCTGGCATGGTGATTTGGGAAATGGCTAAAGAGTATTTGTAAGTTGTAACTAGAAAGTTGAAAAAATATATTCTTATAATCTAAGCAAACGATTTATTTTCGTAACTCAAATCGAGTTTTTTGTTTCAAAAATATTTTATACTAATTTTTCTTTGTCTTTTCATTTGGATGAAAGGAGGTGCGCAATCTCGTCAAGCAGACTCCTTGAAGCTCAAACAAGAATTGTATTGGAAAATGTTAAAAGAAAAAGAAAAAAGAGCAAGAGAAATGGCTGTTTCAGGCCGTTATAAAGAAGCTGTGGTAGTTACCTATGACAGCAAAGGCAATATCATCGAAAGTAAAAAAGGAGGGAAAGTTGTAACAAAAACTATTACCGTTTCTCAACCCATATTAAACAGACCATTTAAACTGGATACTGTTATTAAAGACTCTATTTATATCAAAGTTTTTAAATCAAAAAATCGCTTACAAGTTTATCACAAAGGAAAAATTTTAACGGCGTATACTTGTGTTTTTGGGCCAAATTGTGTGGGCCAAAAAATGCAAGAAGGGGACAGAAAAACGCCAGAAGGCACCTTCACTATTTTGGATCGTAAGAAACACGATAAGTGGGATACATTTATGTTATTAGATTATCCAAATGAAGAGTCGAAACGTTTTTTCGAGGAGGCAAAATCAAAAGGGTTGATTGCTCCTGATGCTCGTATTGGAGGTGCAATTCGCATTCATGGTATTTGGGAAAATGGCGCTACTGTGATCGACATGAAACACAATTGGACCGACGGTTGTGTGGGTTTAAAAAATAAAGATGTAAGAGAATTGTCAACCATTATATTGCCAGGGGTGACGAAAATTGCAATTGTTAGGTAGCAAATATATTGTTGTAAGAAAAACTTATTTTAGATTTTTATTTTCTTTAACAACCCCCTTCGATTTTATACGAATGATTCGATAAAATGAAAATGTAAGTTGCATTAACCTTCTACTGAAATTACTTGTTCTTCTACTTCTTCTTCATTAGAAAAGCTAATCAATTCAATATAATCCAATACATTTTTTCGTCCTAACCGTTTTTCAGCAGAGGTTACAAAAACTGGTGGTAATACTTCCCAAAACTTCTTCATTTCATTTTTAAAAATAGATACATTTTTACTCACTTCTTTTTGAGTTTCTTTGTCTGCTTTGGTAAAAATTAATGCGAAAGGAATTTGTTTTTCACCTAATTTATTTATGATTTCTATATCTTTCTTTTGAGGCTCATGTCGACTATCTATGAGTACAAAAAGAGTACGTAAGTTTTCTCTTTTTTCTACGTAATTCCAAATCATTTTAGTCCAAGTACCTCGTTGCGACTGCGAAACTTTGGCATAGCCATAACCAGGCAAATCAACCCAATACATATTTTTATTAATCAAAAAGTGATTAATCAATTGTGTTTTACCTGGCGTAGAGGATGTTTTTGCCATGCTTTTTTTGTTAGCTAGCATATTTATTAGAGATGATTTTCCTACATTACTCCTTCCGATAAATGCAACTTCGGGCATATCGGGTTTAGGGCATTTAGTAATATCGGTATTGCTAATAATAAATTCTGCTTTTACAATTTCCATTACGACAAAAATAGGATTTTTTTGCCACAGAGAAGAGGGAGTTTTTGCCAAAAGTTTTTTGCCTCAGAGATAACAGTGGCAATAGTTTTTATTTACCACAAACAACACAGCGCTTTTTCACAGAGTTCGCAAAGAGTATTTTTGAAATTAAGTAAGAAATGCTATGTAGGCCTACAACTGTCAACAAATAAATTACAACTCTCTTATATCTCATAAATATTTCCTAACATCCGACATCGGACATCTGACATCTAATTGTTATCTTTGCCAATGTGGGAACAAATGTAGTGCCTGATATCAATTCAGCGTTAAGTAAGAAACAACAAGTAGAAGGCATGTTTGATGACATTGCTAAGAATTATGATTTTTTAAATCGTCTATTATCCTTTAGAATAGATGTTTTATGGAGAAAAAAAGTAATTAAAATCCTGAAGCCATATCAGCCTAAATACATCTTGGATTTAGCTACAGGAACAGCTGATTTAGCAATAGAATTAGTGAATCTAAAACCTACACAAATTATTGGGGGGGATTTATCTGCTCAAATGTTGGCAGTTGGGCAAACAAAAATAGAAGCTAAAAAATTAACTTCTGTCATTCAATTAGTGAAAACGGATGCCGAAAAAATGCCATTTAATGACAATCAATTTGACGCAATTACAATTGCATTTGGTGTTCGTAATTTTGAAAATCTTTCAAAAGGGTTGGCAGAAATGAATCGAGTTTTAAAACCAGGTGGTCAACTATTTATTTTAGAATTTTCTAAGGTAAAAACATTTCCCATTAAACAATTTTACAACTTCTATTTCCGTTATATTACACCAACCATTGGGAAACTATTCAGCAAAAGCAATCAAGCATATAGCTATTTGCCAAATTCTGTTGCTGTTTTTCCTGAAGGTGAAGAAATGTGTGTAATATTGCAAGAATCAGGATTTAAAAATACTTTATGCAAACCAGTAAGTTTTGGAATCGCTTCTATTTATCAGGCAGAAAAATAAGTTTATTTTTTTTGTTGCTGTTTGTTTGCATTTATTCATATGCTCAGGATGAAAAAATGAATAATCTTGAACATGATAACAAGCTTTATTATTTTGGCATTTCGATTGGCATGAATGCTGCACAATATAAAATAAATCAATCTAGCTATTTCTCTCAATTTGATACCATAAAAAATATTACACCCATTTGGAAGCCTGGCTTTCAAGTAGGTATTTTGGGCAACTTGCGATTAAGCAGCTTTGTTGATTTAAGGTTAACTCCTTTATTTGTAATTCGTGAGAAAGCAATCCGTTTTGATTATTTAAACGATTCTACATTAAATCATTCGGTAGAATCTGTGTTATTTAATTTGCCAGTTGAATTTAAATTTAAATCAGAAAGGCAAACCAATTTTAGATTTTATGTACTTGCTGGAGGTAAATTAGATTATGATTTTAATGCAAATGCACGATCAAAAAGACCTGATGAAATCATTAAATTCAAACCACTAGATTTTGGATATAATTTAGGGCTAGGCTTCGAATTTTATTATCCCAATTTCATATTTTCTCCAGAAATAAAAATTAGCAATGGCTTGGGTAATGTACTTTTAAGAAACACGGATGAGCCTACTAATAAAGCCTTAGATAGACTTTCTACAAGAATGATTTACATTTCTTTTTTAATACAAGGATAATAAAAGTATACTGAAGTCAATTAATACAAATATTTTAAGCCATTTACAGGAAGTGAATGTCAAAATATTCCCTGCTTTCTGTCTATACCACTATTAAAAATAATGTGAAATTTAAATTACCTCAAATCCAACATAGGGAACCAGTACATCAGGAATTTTTATTCCTTCAGCAGTTTGATTGTTTTCTAATAAACAAGCCATAATACGTGGCAAAGCCAAGGAAGAGCCATTGAGTGAATGAACTAATTGTGTTTTTCCATTTTCATCTTTGTAACGAACTTTTGCTCGGTTTGTTTGAAACGTTTCAAAATTAGAAACCGAGCTTACCTCTAACCAACGTTGCTGTGCAGCACTATATACTTCAAAATCATAAGTCAACGCAGAAGCAAAACTCATATCACCACCACAAAGACGTAAAATTCGGTAAGGCATGTTCATACTTTGAATTAATTTTTCAACATGCAAAACCATTTCATCCAAAACATCATATGATTTTGTTGGCAAGGCAAATTGTACAACTTCTACTTTATCAAATTGATGTAATCGATTTAAACCTCGAACATCTTTTCCGTAAGAACCTGCCTCTCGTCTATAACATTGAGAAAATGCAGTCAACTTCAAAGGCAATTCATCTGCTTTCACTATAACATCTCTGTAAATATTCGTTACGGGTACTTCAGCAGTAGGAATCATATAAAAATTATCTGCAGTGCAATGATACATTTGACCTTCTTTGTCTGGCAACTGTCCTGTAGCATAAGCGGAGTCAGCATTTACCATGTGCGGCACTTGATACTCGGTATAGCCAGCTGCCGTATTAAAGTCTAAGAAATAGTTAATTAAACCACGTTGCAAACGAGCTCCTTTGTTGATATAAACCGGGAAGCCTGCACCCGTAATTTTTGTTCCTAATTCAAAATCAATTAAATTTAATTTAGAGCATAGATCCCAATGTGGGACAGCGCCTTCATATAAAGCGGGAATATCATTTCCCATTCTCACTACTTCATTTTCTTCAGGTGTTTTTCCTACAGGCACTATTTGCGCTGGCAAATTTGGCAACAATACCAATTCATCATGTTGTTGTTTTTCTAATACTGCTAACTTTTCACTTAATGTTTTTGTAAATTCTTTATAGCCAGCAACATCCGATTTCATTTTTTCAGCACCTTCTTTATCACCACTAGCCATTAGCTTTCCTATTTCTTTTGATGCTGCATTTATTTTCGATAAATATTCATCATTTTCAAATTGAATTTTTCGACGTTCCTCGTCAATCAATAATATTGAATCTATCAAGGCTAGGTCTTTGAAATTTTTTACTTTCAATCTATCCTTTACAAACTCGGCATCACTTCTTAACAACTGAATATTTAACATTTTATCTTCTTATTTTGAATGACAAAGATACAATTTAGTTTTTCTCTATTATTTGAAATCAACTTTATTTTGCTTTTCTTTGTAATAAATAATAAATCATGACAAAAAAAATAACCCTACTATTTCTTTCTTTGATCTTTTTTGTACCTTGTTTTGCACAAAAAAATAAAGTAAAAAAATCAAAAGCTCAACACATAGAAATTAATTCTGATGTAGAAGGAAGTATTTTACAATTCACTAAATTGATTAATGACAACAAAACCATTACCACGACTCCTCGCTATACGCTTTTTTTTAATGGAGGTGTAGATGCCAATTATAAAATAAGTAACCATTTTAAAGTTTTCACTGGAATATGTTTTAAAAATATCGGGCTAATAGACAAATATGGTGATACATTAAAAGTAAAAAGAAGAATGTACACCATGGGTGCTCCTTTAGGTTTAAAAATAAAAGTAAACGAAAATTTAAAATTTAAATTAGGCGCTGATTTCAATTTAGTGTTCAATTACAAAGAAAAAGTTTTTCGTAACGGAGATAAAACAGCTAAATTCAATGAATTTTTTAGCAATAAAACGCCCCTCTTTTATCCATCTATTTTTGCAGGTATTACAATTTATAAAATCAGTTTAACTGCAAATTACTACCCAAACAATTTCTTTAACACTGATTACAATTTTTATAACAAAATGGATGCAAAACTTTTTACCATTTCGGCTGGTATTCATTTAGAAAATCAATCTAAAAAATAATAATTTATGAATTTATCTCTGAAAGGCAAAACGGCACTTATTTGTGGAAGTACACAAGGCATTGGTTTGGCAATAGCAAAAGAAATGGCACTATTGGGTGCAGATTGTATTCTTATGGCTCGAAATGAAGCAAGTTTACTAGATGCAAAAGCAAGTTTAGATTCATCAATGGGGCAAGTACATCAAATTCAAGTAGCTGATTTTGCTAACAATGAAAATGTAAAAAACGCCATTGCAGAAATATTAAAAAACAATGCAGTGCATGTATTGGTTAACAACACGGGTGGCCCACCAGCTGGTCCAATTGTAGATGCAAAAAATGAAGATTTCTTGTCGGCTTTAAACTTACATTTAATCAACAACCACACTTTAACTACAGCCGTATTAGAAGGCATGAAGCAAAGTGGTTATGGTAGAGTAATCAATATCATATCTACATCTGTAAAAATTCCATTGGCCAATTTAGGAGTAAGCAATACCACTCGTGCAGCAGTGGCGGCTTGGGCAAAAACAATGGCTAACGAAGTGGCTAAATTTGGTATAACGGTGAACAATGTTTTGCCAGGTGCAACAGCAACTGTTCGGCTATCAACTATCATTGAAAATAAATCTAAAAAAGCAAATCTCGCGTTAAATGATGTAGAAGCTGAAATGTTGCACGAAATTCCAATGTGCAGGTTCGGTAAAGCTGAAGAAATTGCAGCTATGGCGGCATTTTTAGCTAGTCCTGCAGCAGCTTACGTGACGGGTCAGAGTATTTGTGTGGATGGTGGTAGAACTGGCAGTATTTAAATTTTTTATTTAATTCAATAATGACCGACTACATTTAGTAATTATTTTTTGTTTAAAAGCTTATTGTATTTTTCGCTGTCATTTAATACTTGAATGGCTTCTTCAACTTCTTCATCCTCTTTGAGCTGATTTTGTAAACGCCCTTTTGAGAAATAATATCGAGTGATGATTTCATCTTGCAAATGTCTTTTAATGGCGTTTTTATTTTTTATTAAATCGGCTTTTTTATCACTCATAATTGCTTTTTGCAAAGCATCAAAATCTTGCTTTACACCTTCATAATAATTTTCTTTTTGCGCCATTTCTTTTAATTGCAAAAGGGTTTCTTCTGTTTTGGTTTTATAGCTTATGTCTTTACCTTCTAACCATTTCAAAAAGTCATTGTATTCATCGTCAGACAGTTTAAATTCATTGGCATTGGCGATACTAGGGTGTTTAGAAACGTACAATGTAGCATAATCGAAAGAGTAAGATTTCGTTATCATGGTTTCTATAATTTTCAATGATTCTTTAGGCTCTAATTTAATATCAGGATCTATACCGCCACCATCAAATACATCTCTGCCATTTTTAGTTTTAAATTTTGTCTTCAATGAATCGGCAATTTTACCTACACTTCCATCTTCATTTCGGTGGGTATAATCTAATGCTTGAATACATCGTCCACTCGGAGTATAATATTTTGCAGTTGTTACTTTTAGTTTAGAATTAAAGGGTAAATTTCGAGTCGTTTGTACCAATCCTTTACCATAACTTTTTTGTCCAATGACTACTCCTCTATCTAAATCTTGCATTGTGCCCGAAACAATTTCGGAAGCAGAAGCAGAATTTCGATTGATTAAAACAGCTAATGGTATTTTTTCGTCCCAAGGAGTTTCTGCTGTTTTATACGTTTTGTCCCATTCTTCATTTTTTCCTTTTGTAGATACTACTAATTGATTTGCATTGATAAATAAATTACAAATATTAATTGCCTCATCTAACAAACCACCCGGATTATATCGTAAATCGATCACCACTCCTTTCATGTTGGGATTTACTTTTTTCAAACTATCCAATGCATTTTTCATTAAACCACTGCAACGTTCTGTAAACTGGGTTAATCGTACATAAGCAAATTCATTATTTTTTCCGATCATTCCTGCATAAGGTACACTGCTAAGATTAATTTCTTCTCTTGTGATTACTTTTATGCTTTCTATCCCTGTTATAGGATCTTTTATTTTCACTTTCAAAGTAGTATTAGGAGATCCTTTTAAAAATTTACTTACGTCATCTATTTCTTTTCCTTTGGTACTTTTCCCATCTATCTCTAATAAAATATCCCCCGCTTTTATCCCTGCTTTTATGGTAGGGCTATTTTCAAAAGGTTCATTTATAATCAATAAATCATCTTTTTTTCTTAAGGAACTTCCTATGCCACCATATTTTCCTGTAGTTTGAAAACGATAATCTTCAATATCTTCTTCTGTAATATAATTTGTATATGGATCCAATTCGTTCAACATTTCATCAATGCCCTTTTTCATCATTTTACCAGGTTGAACAGGATCCACATAATATGTGTTTAGTTCTTTAAACAAGGATGTAAATATTTCCATGTTTTTACTTATTTCAAAATAAGAATCTTGTACAGCCTGAGTTTGTGCTGATGCATGAATAGATCCTAAAGAAATAAAACCTACAGCAACATATTTATAAATATTTTTTAGCATAATAAAATTATAGTAATGCAATTTAATACATAAATAAGTGGATTATAAAATAATAGCTCATTGAAGTGTTAAGGAAGCTATAAAATATTAAGGTACGGGATCAAAACCATGACCACCCCAAGGTGCGCACCTACCAATACGTTTTAATGCCAACCAAAATCCTTTAAATAGGCCATGTTTGATGAATGCTTGTTTAGCATATTCCGAACAAGTAGGTACATATCTGCATTTATTTGCCCCTAATAAAGGGGAAATTCCTAGCTGATATACTTTGATTATAAATAAAAGTATACTCATTATGGCCTTATTAATCATATTCATTACAGCAAAAATAATCTCTTTTTAAGAGAATATATATGTTGATCAGATAACAACTAAATTAAAATTTAGAAAACAAAAATTCAATTTTCATTGTATTCAATTGAGTTATCAATTTTTTATATCGGCATTTGCTTTTTTTGTATTGATAAAAAGTACGAAGGTCTTTTTTATAAATACAAATGGTATAACTTTGAAATCTTTATGTCCTACTCTTTTTCTATTTATCAATCCATCAATAATTTGCCAGTCAATTGGAAAGAATTCTTGAATGAAAATGAAAAAGTATGCAACAGTATTGATATTGTAGAAAAAGCAAATGTTGACAATATTAAAAACTACTATGTAGTGACTAAAGAAAATGATAAGATTGTGTACATGTCTTATTATCAGCTACTCACGGTTACACCAAAACATTTTAATATATCAGATAAACCATTACAGAAATTGGGACTTTATCTATTATTAAAAACAATAAAACCAACGATGTTGGTTGCAGGTAATTTATTCAGGCATGATGTATTATTTTTTCAAGTTGTAGATAAAAATACGTCCCCAGCAAAAATTGCAGCACACTATCAAGCAACCTTGGACCACATGATTAAAGAAACCGATGCTTCCGGCATTTTTTTAAAAGATGTAGAAAAAAATATTGCACCTTATATTTTAAAAGACCTTTCCTATTCCCCTTTGCAAGACGACATTTCAATGGAAATGAAAATACCTGCAGATTGGACATCGATGTTGGACTACGAAAAAATGCTGAAACATAAATATGCTCAACGATACCGAAAAATAAAAAAAGCATTTCATGGAGTTTCTATCAAAGAATTTTCATTGCAAGAGATTGAAGCGCACAAAACAAAAATTGTAGATTTATACCTACAAGTTTCTAAAAAGCAGATAGTCAGTATGGGCATAATAAATGACCATTTTATTATTGAATTAAAAAAAGCATTAAATAATAATTACAAAGTTTGTGGCTATTTTTTTGAAAATGAATTAGTGGCATTTTCATCTGCTATTGAGCATGATGGAGAATATGATATGAATTACATAGGATTTGATTATGCCTTAAACAATCAACTCCATTTATATTTTAATATTCTTTTTCATTGTGTAGAAATGGCAATTGCGCACAAAAGTTCTAAACTTATTTTAGGACGAACTGCCATAGAGGCCAAGGCAATAGCAGGATGTGTCCCCGATTATCGTTTTAGTTTTTATAAATTACGAAACAATTTTGTGAATTGGTTT
>CANGUS010000034.1 GCA_947457085.1 Bacteroidota bacterium | reverse complement strand
CTTGTTTAAGTGCTGTAATTGTTTTTTGAAAATCAGCCATTTTAGAATTCAATTGAGCAATCATTTTATTTGCTTTTCTCAATTCTGACTCTGAAGCATTTTTATTGTCTAAGATTTTTTTAATTTTTTGTTTCAACTCTTCAACTTCAGCATTTCTGTCATTCAACAAACTATCCATTTGAATGCTTTCTCCTTTCATTTCATCCAATCGAGCAAGGGCTGCATTATATTCATTTTCTACTGTTGCTTTGTCAGTTGATACAGTAGCTAATTCATTTTGCGTTTCTTCATTTTGTTTTTCTACTTCATTTTTAGTAACAAATAAATAGATTGCAGCAACTAATAATAGTGCTATAATCCCTAAGTAGATCCAATTTGAATTGAAACTTTTATGTGTATTTTGAGCATTGTTTTCCATGAATATTTTATTTTATTAATGCAAAGATAAGCTTGAATATAATTATTGCACTATTACAAAGTGTTAAGATTTATGATTATTTTTAACAAATAAATGATAAGTCACACATGATAAAAGCAGAAAACCTACTACTAATTGACATAGAGACCGTTCCCATATATAAATCCTACAACGAATTAGGGGAAAACATGCAAAAACTGTGGGATCGAAAATCACAAAAATTAGAACCAGAAAACAACGACACAGAATCAACTTTTACTAAATATGCTGGTATTTATGCCGAATTTGGAAAGATCATTTGCATTGGATTGGGCTATTTTATAAAAAAAGAGAATGAATACACCCTAAAAATCAAAACACTTTCTGGTCATGATGAGAAGCCCTTATTAGAAGCATTTGCAACTGTTTGTAATAAATTTTTTAGAGGAAGTGAAAAACAATTTTGTGGACATAATATACGTGAATTCGATATTCCCTACATTTGCCGACGTTCTTTCATTAATCAAGTGCATTTGCCCAATATTTTAAGTGATTTGCAAAATAAAAAGCCTTGGGAAAATCCAATGCTCGATACCTTGCAATTTTGGAAATTTGGAGAGTATAAAAATTTTACTTCGGTTGACTTACTCTCTTCAGTACTTAATATTCCTACTCCAAAAGATGATATTGATGGAAGTGAAGTGGCCAATGTTTACTGGCAAGAAAATAATTTAGAACGAATTGTAAAATATTGTAGTAAAGATATTGTAACCGTTGGCCAAATTTTAATGCGATTGAATGGAATGAATTTAATGAATGAACAAGAAATAACATATATTGATTAAAAGAGATGAAAGAATTTAACGACATCGTAAAAGACATAAAAAATAAAACCTTTAAACCCATTTATACGTTTGATGGCGAAGAGCCTTATTACATTGATTTACTGACAGATCTTTTTGAAAAAAAAGTGTTAGAGCCTCATGAAATTGATTTTAACCAAACTGTTTTTTATGGTAAAGATGCTGATTGGACGAATGTTGTAAATGAGTGCAGAAGCTACCCATCATTTGCTGAAAGACGTATAGTTATTATAAAAGAAGCAGGACTAATGAAAGATTTTGCTAAACTAGAATCTTATTTTGAAAACCCATCTGCCACAACCATTTTAATCATTGCCTATAAATACAAAAAATTAGATGGGAGAAGTAAATCTACTTCATTAATAAAAAAGAAAGGGTTTTACGCAACATCTGATAAATTAAAAGACTATCAAATTGCTCCTTGGATTTTATCTTATTGCAAAGAGCAAAAAATAAAAATAAATGCTGCCAATGCGGAGTTACTAGCTACCTATTTAGGAACCGATTTACAAAAAATAGTAAACGAGTTAGAAAAAGTTTCAATCAATATTAAAGAAGGTGATGAAATAACAGAAGAACTGATTGAACGCTATATTGGTATTAGTAAAGACTACAATATTTTTCAATATCCATCGGCATTGCTTGAAAAAGATGCAGAACGATCATTTAAAATTGCCAATTATTTTATGGCAAATGCCAAAGAACACCCATTAGTCGTAGTAACAGCAACCTTGTACGGTCAGTTTGCTAAATTATATCAATACCATTATGTTTCCCATTTGCAACAAGGTGAAATTGCCGCTGCATTAAAAATTGGACCCTTTTTTGTAAAAGATTTTGTAAGTGCCAGTAAAAAATACAATTTATCGCAAACCATCAATGCAATCAATTTAATTCGAGAATATAATTTAAATGCTATTGGTATGAATGTTGCTAGAAATGAGATTGATTTATTAAAAGAAATGACTGCTAAAATTTTAGCATTATGAGAATAATAATATTGGTTTTAGTACTCTTTTTTTCGGTCACATTTTCGTTTGCAAAAACAAAAAAATCAAAACATATTGCTTTTGTTTCTGGGTTTTATACTTACCAAGAAAGAAACAAAAAATCGATTGGTAATATTTATGAAATTACTATCAAAATTAAAAAGGATAATATCACTATAGACAGTGTTTGGTTTGATGAAAAGTTGGTGCCTTGTGATGTGTATGAAACTCAAAAATTACAAAAAGTTACCAAAATAGAAAAAAATAAAACCTATCTAATCAAAGCCAATAAAGATTTATACAAAAATTTTTATCCTGAAATATATAAAATGGTGTATGCAGATGTTGCACACGATTGGCAAATAAATATCTTGTATTTATACAAAGGGAAACGATACTTTTTGCCATTAAAAAATATAGAAAAAAGAGAAGCAAAACCGATGAGAGAGTGATAATAAAAGAATACAATTAATACGCTTCAGCTACTTTTTTATCACTAGTTAACTGAGTAATTAATTCATCTAAGGAGCTAAATTTTTTTTCATCTCTTATTCTATCTAAAAACTCTACAGTTAAATATTGTCCATATAAATCTTGATCGAGTTTAAGAATATGCACTTCTAACGAAACTAAATCATTATCCATAATGGTAGGTCTTGTTCCAATATTCATCATGCCGCGATATTGATGAGCACCTACTTTCACATTTACCACATAAACCCCTTTTGCCGGAATCAATTTATCATAATCCATTACTTGCAAGTTCGCAGTTGGAAAACCTAATAATCTGCCTTTCTTTTCTCCATGTACCACTTTCCCAAAAACAGTATAGTTATTACACAAATATTCATTGGCCATTTTTACATTACCTTGAAATAATGCGGCTCTGATTTTTGTTGAAGAAATAGCGATATGTGAAATTTCTTGCGCAGCAATTTCTTCTAATTCAAAATGATAGTCAATTTTCTTTTCTGCTAACATAGCAAAATTGCCACTTCTGTTATTCCCAAAATGATGGTCGTACCCAATAATGAGCGTATGTGGATGAAAATTTGCAACTAAGAAATCCTCAATGTATGCTTGTGCCGAAATTTCAGAAAATGTTTTTGTGAATGGGACTACTACTAAAACATCTACATTGAGTTTTTCTAATGCATCTATTTTTTCATCTAACGTACTTAACAATGAAACTCCTTTTGTTTCATTATGTAACACCAATCTTGGATGAGGATTAAACGTAATAATAACACTTTCTCCATTTACTTCTTTCGCTTTAGTAATAATTTGTTCAATTATTTTTCTGTGGCCTAAATGAACTCCATCAAAAGAACCAATCGTAATGACTGGATTTTTAAATGAAGGTAAATCTTCTAATCCTTTATAAACTCTCATGCTCAATTATAATTCGTTGGCAAAAGTAATATTTTATCAGAACTCCTCTTTTTTTTTAAATTTTAGGCTAATTTTACGAGATGAAAAAAATATTTTTACTAGTACTAGTTTGCTTTTCTATATTGGCAGAAGCGAAAAAAAATAAAAACAAATTTGTGGTAATTGAAACCAATAAAGGATGCATTAAAATAGAAGTTTTTAATGATGTACCACAACATGCTGCTAATTTTTTAAAATTGGCTAAAGAAGGGTTTTATGACAGTTTGTTGTTTCATCGAGTGATTCCTAGTTTTATGATTCAAGGAGGTGATCCAGATAGTAAACGCTCAGTAAGCAAACAAATGTTAGGCAATGGAGATGTAGGTTATAAAGTACCCGCAGAATTTAAGTTGCCAACCTATTACCATAAAAAGGGTGCATTAGCGGCGGCTCGAGATAACAATCCTGAAAAAGCATCCAGTGGATGTCAATTTTATATTGTTGTAGGAAAAATATTTACCGATGCAGATTTAAATAATATGGAGCAACGGGGTCATTTTAAATATTCTGAACAAGCAAGAACAGATTATAAAACCATTGGAGGAACCCCGCATTTAGATGGTGATTATACCGTATACGGACAAGTTGTAATGGGTCAAGAAATTGTGGATGCGATCTCATTAATGCCAAGAGACACCAATAATAGACCCAATGAAGATGTTCGAATTCTGAATATAAAAATTAAAAAGAAGTAATAAACTCTTTCTATAAAATAAAAAAAGCTTCCAATGATGGAAGCTTTTTTTATTTATTTGATGGGTTCAAAATAACCCGTCTTTCTGTTTTTGACTACATTGTCTGCATGAAAAAATCGACCATTCATTGCAATGTAAACGCCCTTTGGTAGGGTTTGTACAAATGCCATGGCACTCCCCATGTTATAAAGACCATCACTCGATCCAAAAGTATATGGAATCATTGCCCCTGTCAAAACAATTGTTTTATCAATTGCCGCGTTTTTGATTAACATCGCAGTTTCACACATGGTATCAGTTCCATGTGTAATAATAATTTTATCTTCATCACATTTCTGACATTGTGAGACAATTAACTCCCTGTCTTCATCTGTCATTTCAAGGCTATCAACCATCATTAAAGTTCTTGTCGATACTTTGGTAGTATTTCTGCCACGCTCTAATATTTCAATTACTTTGGTGTCATTAAAATATAATTTGCCATTAATCATATCATATTCTTTATCGAACGTGCCACCAGTAACTAATAATCGAATACCCATTTTGTATATTTTTATGCAAAAGTAATTTTTATTGATAATTATTCAAGACAATCTTTAGCCATAAATCACAAGTCTTTTATTTTTTTAAACTCATTACTAACCCTAAATTTGCTAATATGAGTAAAGATATCCTTAGTTATTCAATTTTTACAGTAGCTCTGATTACATCTTTCATACTAGATATGTTTGTGTTTAGTCGAAAGAATAAAGAGGTTAGCATTAAAAGCGCTACTTATCAATATTTTTTTTGGGTGTTAATTGCGATGGGCTATTTTGTTTATCTTTTTTTTGAATTTAATAGCAAAATCGCTATCGATTATATATCAGCTTATTTTATGGAAATGTCACTTTCTATTGACAATATCTTTGTATTTGTTTTGATATTTACATCCCTTCAAATTCATAAAAATAACATCAGTAGAGTGTTAATGATAGGCGTTGCACTAGCCATTCTGTTTCGAATAATATTTATAGCTGTAGGCATCGTACTGGTGCAACAATTTAGCTGGTTACTATATATTTTTGGAGCGTTTTTACTTTACACCGGTTTTACCTTGTTTATAGCTAATCCTGAAGAGGAAAACGATGTAAAAGATGGAAAAATTTATAAATTCATTCGAAAATATCTACGCTATACTGATATTGAACCGGAAGGAAAGTTTGTGATTCAAAAAGATGGAAAAGCTTTTTTTACAAAATTATTTTTAGCTATTTTAATTATTGGAGTAACCGATATTGTATTTGCACTTGACTCTATTCCAGCAGTTTTTGCAATCTCTACAGATAATTTAGTTGTTTTTTCCTCAAACATATTTGCTGTATTGGGACTTCGTGCCTTATTTTTTATTTTGCAAAAGGCAGCTGATCAATTTGATTATTTGCAACAAGGAATTGCCATTGTATTAATTTTCATTGGAGCCAAAATGTTTTTAGGATTAATTGATGTTGAACTTCCCAATTGGATTTCATTATTAGTCATTATACTTTGCATTTCGGGTTCGATTATTTATTCTATGTATCATAACCGTAAAAAAAGTAAATTAACTCATGATTCAAACTAACGAAATAAATGCGGTTGTAAAAGGAAAGATTATTGTAGCCGGCAAAAATTTCACTATTGATAATTTATTAATCGACAGTCGAAAAATTACCTATCCTTCTTCTTCAATTTTTATACCCATTGTAACTGAGAGGAGAAATGCACATCAATTTATCGAAGAGGTTTATAATGCAGGAGTTCGTTGTTTTTTAGTGAGTGAAGAAATTAATACTATTTCTTCATTTAAAGACGCATGGTTTATTGAAGTAAAAAATACCGTACATGCAATACAACAAATAGTTGCTTGGCATCGTGCTAAATTTTCTTTTCCAATTATAGGAATAACTGGAAGCAACGGAAAAACAATCGTAAAAGAGTGGCTGTATCAATTGCTAGAAAATAATTTTAAAATTGTTCGAAGCCCTAGAAGTTTTAATTCACAAATTGGAGTACCCTTGTCTGTATGGCAGATAAATAATGAACACAATTTAGGTATTTTTGAAGCAGGCATTTCGCAAACCGACGAGATGGACCAACTCGAAAAAATGATTAAACCTAATATTGGTATTTTTACTAATATTGGCGAAACCCATAATGAAGGATTTTTAAATATCAAGCATAAAGTAAACGAAAAATTAAAATTATTTCAGCACAGCGATGTACTCATTTACAATAAAGATTATGCTGTTTTACATGAATGTATTTTACAATTTGCAACAAATATCAAACAAAATCAAGGACGAGAAATTAAACTATTAACTTGGAGCAAAAAACTAGATTCAGATTTACAAGTCACTAAAATTGTTAAGGAGAATTTACAATCAAAACTAACTGCCGTATATCAAAATGAACAACTTGAAATCATAATTCCTTTCACTGATGATGCGTACATTGAAGATAGTATTCATTGTTGGTTAACCATGTTGCATTTACATATAGATCATTCTTCTATTCAGCAAAGAATATCAAAACTGACATACATTGCAATGCGATTAGAATTAATGAAAGGCATTAATAATTGTACCTTAATAAATGACAGTTACAATTCAGATGTTTCCTCATTTACAATTGCATTGGATTTTTTATTACAACAAAATCAACACGAAGAAAAAACGGTTATCCTTTCAGATATTTTTCAAAGTGGCCGTGAGAATGAATTGTATGACGAAGTCGCCTATTTATTAAAGCAAAAAAAGATTCAAAAATTTATTGGCATTGGCGAAACACTAACCAGAAATAAAGCTATTTTTCGAAATAATAGAAAACTCCAATCAACATTTTATAAAACAACTGATGCTTTTTTAGAAAGCATGGATACCTCTTCTTTTAACAATGAAAGTATTTTAATTAAAGGTGCTCGAAAATTTGAATTTGAAAAAATTGCTAAACGATTGCAAGAAAGAATTCATCAAACAGTAGTAGAAATAAATTTAAATAATTTACTAGACAATTACAAACAATTTCAAGCAATACTACAACCTGGCACTCAAATTATGGCCATGGTGAAAGCTTTTTCATATGGTAGTGGTAGTTTTGAAATTGCGAATAAATTACAATTTGAAGGGGTAAACTATTTAGCTGTCGCCTACTCTGACGAAGGAATTGCTTTGAGAAAAGCAGGCATTAAACTGCCAATTATGGTTATGAATGCAGATGAAAATTCATTTTCGCAATTAATCGAATGGCATCTTGAACCAGAAATATATAATTTCAGAATTCTTCAAAAAATGATTGAAGAACTGCAAGAAACGTCCACGTTAAATTTCCCTATTCACATCAAAATCGATACCGGAATGCACCGTTTAGGTTTTGAAAAAGCAGAAATCAAAAGCTTAATTGAGCAACTCAATATGCAACCAGAAGTGAAAGTTGTTTCTGTATTCTCACATCTTTCAGGAAGTGAAGATCCAGGACTTGATGATTTTACAAAACAACAAGCTCAACTTTTTTTAACGATATGTAAGCAACTACAAAAAGGATTAGGCTATCCATTTAAGAAGCATTTGTGTAATTCATCAGGCATAGTTCGACATCCAGATTTACAATTTGATATGGTTCGATTGGGTTTAGGTTTATATGGTATTGACGGTAGTAAGTGCATGAAAAATAAACTAAAAAATGTAAGCCGAATGAAAACTATTATTTCTCAAATTAAAAAAGTACCCTCTAGCGAAACAATTGGCTATAATAGAAAGGGAGTACTTTATCGTGACACAATTATTGGCACTGTAAGTGTTGGCTATGCGGATGGTATTTCACGAAGACTCGGCAATGGTGTAGGGAAAATGTTTTTAAATGGGCATTTAGTTCCCATTGTTGGAAATGTGTGCATGGATATGTGCATGTTAGATATTACCGATGTTCCACAAGCTCAAGAAGGTGATGTCGTTATAGTGTTTGGAGAAGAATTGCCAGTTGAGCAACTTGCCAAATGGGCAGAAACCATTCCTTACGAAATTCTAACTGGCATTTCTCAACGAGTAAAAAGGGTATATTTTGAAGAATAAAGTGGTTGTTTATACAATAAGTATAACCAATGAATGTCAATTAAAACCGGGTCCCCCAGCTATTAATTAATAATATGAACTTGCCCTTTAGGGTTAAAAAATCGGCGCAATGAATCAACTAGTTTTGTTGTGTCATTTTGTGGATTTGATGCCACTAAAGCAACTATAAATTGTCCATTGGAGCTAATAACAGATGCTTTGTTTCCATAACCACTCAACTTTTTAACTTTGGCAATTGCTTTTAACTCGTCCTTAAATGTATATATCTGAACTTTATACTCTTTTCCAACTGCCAAAGGGGTTACTGGAATTGCTGTAGTATCATTAGTAGTACTAGATTGAATTAAAGTAGTGTCCGGCGGTGTTGTTTCGTTAGTTAATGTTGTTGTATCTACAGTAGTTTGTGTTGTAGTAGTATCTAATTGAACCGTCGATGTTTCTGTTTCAACAGGTTTAGGATTCGATGCATTATAATAATCATACCCAAAATAACCTGCAGTTCCTATAGCTGCTACTATAATTACTCCTACAATAATTTTTATCCAATGATTTGATTTATTTCTCAAATAGGTCGTATTGGCAGGTGGATAGCTGAAATCTTCTTTTATTTTTTCTTGTGGTTCAGGATGAATAGGTTTTATTTCAATAGGAGTGACAGAAACTGGACTCAGTCCTAAATTTAAATCGGCATTTTGGTGAAAAACCAATTTGCCATTTGACAAACTTAAATTTCCTAAATTTTCAATAGCAAATTTGCCATTCAATTCAATTTCCTCTTTTGCATTCCTGCAATATTCTTTAATATTGTTTGCTGCATTGCTGATGCTTACATTTTCAAATGAAGCTATAAAAGATGCAAAAGTATCATCAATACTACCTACAGGTGTAAATGTAACTTGATGTGCAGGATTGACAATCTCTCCTTTTTGCTCATACGCTGGAATTTTTTTTAATTCAAAAACACCCAACCCAGAAAGACTGCAATATTTGTTTTTGATAAGAAATTTTCCAATATATTTTCCGATATCCATGTTTGTAGCTTGTTATGAAATTAAAAAAAGTATAGCAAAAGTAAAGCCTAAAAAACCAAAATAAAATTATATTATTTAATTTTTGAATTAAAGGTTCTAATTAATCCTAATTGAATATTGGTACCAAAATTTTCATATCCATACCAACGCTCATATTTATTATTAAATAAATTATTAATATCTACATACACATTCCATTTTTTATTAATAAAATAATTTGCCCCCATATTAAAATCAATAGCACCTGCTAATGTTTTTTCAGTGTTGTTTTTTTCAATAAATGTTGATCCTGATCGAACCAAAATGGCCGCTTTTATTATTACATCATTCATAGGTTTCACTTTTCCGTACAAATCAAAAGTATAGGGTCTATAGCCCCAAACCTTTTGATTAGATTCAGTTTTTAATATAGGATTCATTGTCAAATTAAATCCTGCTAAGAAATTTGAATTAAACGTATAATTTGCCGAACCTTCAAAAATGAATCCTAACGCATTGGATTCAAAAGCAACGTTAAATTGTTTATTATCAAACGCAGTGTCATTTATAAAAATTGGTAAATTTTTATAATGGGCAATTCCTATTTTTGATGAGTAGCTAATATTATTCAAATAATTGCCGTTAATCCCCGCAAAAAGTTCTGTATTTTTTGATTGTTTACTATTATAAAAATTAAATATAAAAGGATTGTGCGTGGTAATTTCTTTAAAGGTATTTAAGCGCATACAAGATAGTATACCAACTACTAATTGTGCTTGATATTTTCTTATAAAGTAAGTGTAGGATATATCTGGAAGTAAATGAAATTTTTGGGCAACCACAGGATAAAGCCCAACTTTAACAAGTCCATCTTTATATTTTTTTGTGAGAGTTGGTTTTAGCAAAAACATTGAATTATTTTGTGTCTCTATATTTTTAACTCGATAGGCATTTAAATTGACGTTACCTCCAATAGAAAATGTTGTATTGTTGCTATTTTTTTCAAAAAATATGGGCAGTTCTGCTGTAGCATTCAACTCTGAAGCTCCAAATTTATCCGTATATATTCCTAAATAAGTTGAAGGAAAATAATTGATATTTTTATTCTTATTCAACACATCTTTTCCTTCAATATGAATTCCAATATTGCTGAAAACTTGTTTTATATCTGTATTAGAATAATCAAATTTTTGATGGTTGTACCCATAATAATATTGTTTATTTCTATCAAAGGCAATTTCTGCATTAACTAAATAACGACCTATTTTTTTTTCTGTTTTTACTCCAAAATGAGATTCGCTGAATCGTTGAAATTTAATTCGTTCACTAGATGAAGAAGTGCTTCTGTAATCAAGATACAAAGGCATCAATGCTAATTTACTTAAGTCATATCCAAGTTCTAAATTGTAAGTAGATAAATTTCCAATGCCTATTTTATAATAATCATTCATTTTGTCGGTTGTGCTAACCTTGTTGAGTGCTATTGGTTTTAATGGTATTGGAGTATATACAAAATTGGTTTTTTCTTCAGGCAAATTGTAGGTCAAAACATAAGAATCATTTTCTGCCAACGAACTATTTTCTGGAATAAAATTAGCTTTTATTGAATCCAATATTTTTTCTGTTGAAGAGGCATTGGTATCAGCAAGAAGTGCAAGTTCTTTGTTTAGATTTTCTTTGTCATCAGTATGCAAATAAATATACGATTTCAATAAATGGGCTTTTGATTGATAATCTTTTAGAACTTGCTCGTTTGTGTTGTTAATAAAAAAATCAGCAAAAGATAATGATGCTTCATAACGCCCCATTCTATACAATGTTTCGGCTTGCCAAAAAGCAGTTAAACTTGCAATAATAGGGTCTAATTTATATCGATTACTCTCATCGAAGTAAGTCAATGCTTTTTCCAAATTATTATCCAAAACCATTTGTATTG
>CANGUS010000033.1 GCA_947457085.1 Bacteroidota bacterium | reverse complement strand
GCTTCATAATGGTACTTTAATTTAGAATTATCAAATTCCTTTTTCCCCCAAATACTTTCTGTATTAGGAACGTAATAAGATGCCATTTGATCTTGTAAATCAACATCATTCCATTTTAACTTTTTCTTCCAATCAATTACTTGAGAGCCATCATCTAAATCTCTGTAATTACCTAAAACAGAATGAGCAGTAGAATCTCTTACCCAATTTACAAATTGTCGGTATTCTGCGTTTGTAATTTCAGTAGCATCCATATAAAAACCCAACATTTGTACTGTTCTGTTCTTTACGTCATTGGCGTTTCTAACATCTTGATCACTCGCACCCATATGCATTACACCAGAAGGTACCCAAGTCATTCCAATAGGAGCTGAAACTATATTATTAACTCGAATTGTGCTACCAACTACTTGGCCCTGTGGCCCACCAGTTCCACAACCCCATGATGTTGCTATCAATCCTAAAGCTAATAGTCTTAACGAAAATTGTTTTATCATAATCCGTTTATTGTTTTTTTTTACAAGAAGGCAAATATATTAAAAATATTATTCAAACCAAATATTAGCACAATATATGCAGGATATTTTAATTCTTGCAAAAAAGTCATAATTATTTTTCATTTTATTGTTTTTTTGATATAAAAACAGGTCTAATTTAATATCCCTTCTATTTCAACTGCCAAATAAAGTAAAAAATCGCAGTGCGCAAAATATTACCTGAATATTTTGCTAAACTTGGATTAAAAATGTGGCTAAACTATGTTTTTAGTCTGTGAAATTTATTTTCTACTACCAAAGCCATATAGTAAATAAAAATTATACCCGAATGCTGTATTCTTATCAGCCCTTCCATATCCAGCTACATAATTAGGTGGTAATTGTTCAAATTTTTTGGGATTGATGAATGTTTTCATTCGAATATTCCAACCAATGAAAATATTTTTTTTAAATTCCACTTTAAAACCTCCGGTTAATTCAAGCCAGTGTGTAAAAAATTGAGCTTCCTTTATTTGACCAATTGAATTTCCATAAATGGAGTTATAAACTGAATAATTTGCTTCTCCCCTGTTTACCAACCCGAATCCATATCTTACGCCAATAAAAGCATTGTCCATGTCTCCTGCAAACTCTTTATTAAAAAGGGTTTTATCTATTCCTAGACGCATAAACAAATTGTTACTTTTGTAAGATAAATACTCATTGTCTACCATTGAATTTCCAAAACCAAATTCTGAAGAAAGAACTAAATTATTTTTATAATTTGCATCAATCAAAAATTCTACCGCCTCATAATCGTTAACAATATTTGACGCTATGATTTTCGATGCATCTACCCCTATCCTAAAATAAGAAAAATCGGCCGATTTAACTTTTAGTTTCGTTGTGTCTGTTTGTGCATTTAGTTGCATTGCACAAAAAATAAAGACGGATACGGCAATCCATCTTTTTAATACATTGGGAGATATTTTATTTACGTAAAACAATTTTCAAATGTTCTTTATTCACATCATTATTGACGCGGGTATTATTTAAATAAATGGTATCGATAGAATGTTTCGTATAAGTAATTTTATTAATTTGATGATAAAACTGGTAACCGCAAGCAACCGAAATAAAATTTAATTCATTCTCGTGGTAAGCTCGAATCGTATCAAATGTTTCAGCCATAAAGTTGCTGCTATCTGATTGAAAAATAATTAGTGACGAATCGCTTATTGTAGATAATGTGACAGAAAATTTACTGGTATTTTTTAAGTTATTAAAATATGAATTTCCTTGCCCAAAATAGATATTGGCATTAACTACAAAAGAATCCTTTAATGAAATAGTTGAATCTGAATTGGAATAATAAAAACCCCCTCTCAGTGCCACCGTTTGTGGTTCTAAACAAACCGATTTATTGGTACAAGATGCACCAAATAATGAAAATAATAAAAGCCAAATCCCAAAGCCGTATTTGTAACTATTCATTTATCATTTACAATTAGATAACCGTCCATGTTTCTTTTCCAGCAATCAATGCGTCTAAATCGCCGATTCCTTTAGCATCAATCGTATCTTGAATTTGAGCGATCACTAAATCATCATAACAGGCTCTTTGTACTGCATAAAATACACCAAACGGTCTTGGCAAATGATTCTCATCAGTAGGATTATCAAACATTCTGGTTAAAATTTGTGCTTTGTGCATATCCGTTTCATCATGAATCCACAAATCATTTAAATTATAGCCTTCCCCTATTTCAACCACTTCTGGTTTCAAGCCATTTAAACGAATCCCTAATTCTTTATTCGCTCCGAAAACCATCGGCTGTCCATGCTCTACAAACAATGCCTGACCTGCTTTGGATGTTTTTTCGGTATAAATTTCAAAAGCTCCATCATTAAAAATGTTGCAATTTTGATAAATTTCTAAGAAGGAAGCGCCTTGATGCGAGTAACTTCTGCGAATCATTTCTTGCAAATGTTTTACATCTCTATCCATGCTTCGAGCAATGAAAGTAGCATCTGCACCCAATGCTAAAGCACCAGGATTAAATGGATGATCCAAGCTTCCAAATGGAGTTGATTTTGTAATTTTATGCTCTTCAGAAGTAGGCGAATATTGTCCTTTGGTTAACCCATATATTTGATTATTAAACAACAATATTTGCACATTAATATTTCTACGTAATAAATGAATTAAGTGATTCCCACCAATACTCATACTGTCTCCATCTCCTGTAACTATCCAAACACTTAAGTCTGGACGCGCTATCTTTAATCCACTCGCAACAGCCGTTGCACGCCCATGAATAGAGTGCATCCCATAGGTATTCATATAATAAGGAAAGCGAGATGAACACCCAATTCCCGAAATGATGGCAAACTGCTCACGAGGCAAACCCAATGTTGGCAAAACGGTTTGCACTTGTTTTAAAATACTGTAATCACCACAACCTGGGCACCAGCGTACCTCTTGGTCCGTTGTAAAATCTTTTGGAGTTAAAGTAGTTGCTTCCATCCGGCAAAAATAGACAAAAGTTTTTAGTTGTAGGATATTTAAAAGCAAAGAGTTAAAAGAAATATGATTGCTAGGCTTTTTTTTAATCACAGCAGCAGTTCACTAAATCCATTATTTTTTTTCAAATTGAAAAGAATACATCCTTCATGATAGACTCTTCCATAATTCTATTTTTCATTCACCCTGTAAAACAACCTAATTTTCTTCAGAAAATAAAAAAATAGGCAAAAAGCCTAAAATTGTTTGAAAGTTGTAATTTCGCAGCCTTTAAAAAATGAACTCAACTCAAAATATTTAGCATCATGGCAACAGTAACACAAGAAAACATAGGAAAATATCACGAAAAAGTGATTGTGCATTTAGCAAAAGAAGATTATTTACCGACTTTTGAAAAAGCATTGAAACAGTACAGCAAAAATGCAGCTATCCCTGGTTTTAGAAAAGGAATGGTTCCTGTAGGCATGGTTAAAAAAATGTATGGCGCATCCCTTTACAGAGATGAAGTTATCAAAGTGGCTGGAGCGAAATTAGAAGAGCATTTAATTGCCAATAGAGCAGAAATTTTCGCGAGACCGATTCCTTCTACAACCCAAAAACAATATAGTTTTGACATGAACAACCCAGAAGATTTTACTTTTGAGTTTGAAATTGGTACAAAACCAGCCTATTCACTTCCTTTATTAGATGGTTCAACAACAGTTCCTTTATATAAAGTAACAGTTACCGACGAAATGGTAAATGAGGAAGTAGAAAAATTGCGTTATAAAGCAGGAGATATGACAGATCCTGAAAGTGTTACGAGTGAAGATAACGTTTTAAATGTTGTGTTTGAAGAAGCAGATGCAAATGGCACTGTTATTGAAGGCGGAATTAAAAAAGACAATTCTTTATTGGTTAAATATTTTTCACCTTCATTGCAAAAATCACTGATGGGTAAAAAAGCAAATGAGGTGGTTACGTTTACTTTAAAAGATAATTTTGATGCTCATTTGCTACCTGCAATTATGAAAGATTTAAATTTAGATCCTACAAATGAGGACGCTAAAAATAAATCATTTAACATGTTGATTGTAAAAGTTGGTTTAGTAACTAAAGCAGAAGTGAATGCAAGCTTCTTTGAAAAAATATATCCAGGTAGAAATTTAGAAACGATAGAAGCATTTAAAGATGTTTTAAAAGGCGAAATAGAAATGTATTGGAACCAACAAGCAAAAACAAAATTACATACCGATTTGTTTGAGCGCTTGGTGCATGAAACACCTATTGATTTACCTACCACTTTCTTGAAACGTTGGATGAGCATCGGTGGAGAGCAATACAAAACACCTGAACAAGTAGAAAAAGAATATGGTGGCTTTGACCATCAAATGCGTTGGCAATTAATTTCTGATAAAATTATAGAAGACAATAAATTGCAAGTAAGCAATGAAGAAATGAATGAAGCAGCACGTGCGCAAATCATGAGTTACTTTGGGCAATACGGCGGGATGTCAGGAATGGATTTAAACTCAGACTGGATAGAGCCATTGATAAAAAAACAATTAGAAGATAAAAAATTCTCAGAAGAATTGCACAATAGAATTATTACAGATAAATTATTTTATACAATAGAGCAACAAGTAACTTTACAAGAAACAACTGTAAACGCAGAAGAATTCGCAAAAATACCTGCAGCTCACCATCACCATCATTAATTAATTTACACTACATAACTAAAAATCCTTCTCCGCTTGAGAAGGATTTTTTTATTAATTTCGACAGATGAAACATTTACTTCTTATCCTTTGCTGCGCTGCAAACAATGTATTAGCACAAAATTATTCTGCTGAAATAGCAAAACATAGAAGGCACTATAAAAAAGAATTTTTGACAGATGAAAATAGCCCATTAAAGAAAAGAGATTTAAAATTTTTACAATTTTATCCTGCCAATCCATCCTATAAAGTAAAAACTAATTTTACAAAAACAATCGATACCACAGGATTTGACATGTTAACTCACAGTGGTAAAATTAAAAAATATTATGTCTTTGGCTTTGTAACATTTACCTTAAAAAAACAAGCTTGCAAATTGTTTATTTACCAGAGTGCTCAATTAAAAACAACAAAAGGGTTAGAAGATTATTTATTTATTCCTTTTACAGATGAAACCAATAGTAAAACTACTTTTGGAGGAGGTAGATATTTAGATTTTAAAGAAAAAGACATTGTCAACAATCAATTAGTAGTTGATTTTAATAAATGTTATAATCCTTATTGTGCATACAAAGGAGGATACAACTGCCCTATCCCACCTAAAGAAAATGATCTAAACATACCGATTGAAGTGGGTGAAAAAACATTCGGGAAAGCTATTGAGGAATAAAATATATTTTTTGTAATTTTTATATTGTCTTCTGAGTAAGTATGGCAAATTAATATGCTTAATTTAACAAGTTCATATTTAAAAACAGACCTTTGATTCTATCTATTAAGGCAATTGAAAAATAATGCTCCATTTAAGAACCCAATTGAGATCTTCTGTATTATATTTGCAGCACAATTTAAGCATAGATAGACATGAAAATATTGGTTTGTATTACAAAAGCGCCCGATACCACTACAAAGGTTGCATTTTCGGATAATGACACAAAATTAAATGAAGCTGGAATTCAATGGATTATAAATCCCTACGATGAATGGTATTCTTTAGTTCGTGCATTAGAATTGAAAGAAGCAGGCATAGCTTCAGCTGTTCACATGATTACGGTAGGAAAAGCAGATGCAGAACCTGTTATTCGAAAGGCACTAGCTCTAGGAGGTGATGAGGCAGTTCGTATAGATGCAGACAGCAATGATAGTTTTTATGTAGCGACTCAAATTGCAAATTATGCAAAAACGAATGGCTATGATTTAGTTTTAACTGGTAAAGAAAGCATTGATTATCACAATGCAAGCACAGGAGCAATGGTGGCAGAATTATTAGACATGCCCTATATTACCCATGCAACCAAACTAGACATTGCTGGTGGAATCGCAACAATCAACAGAGAAATTGAAGGAGGTGAAGAAACAAACTCTTGTGCCTTGCCATTAGTTGTTTCTTGTCAAAAAGGCATGGCTGAAGCTCGAATTCCTAATATGAGGGGGATAATGGCAGCGCGTACAAAACCTTTAAATGTGGTTGCAGCCAGTGCAGATGAATCTTTAACTTCTATCATTTCATATGAAATGCCTGTTCAAAAACAAGGTGTAAAAATGATTGATGAAAACAATATGGACGAGCTTGTTAAATTATTGCATGAAGAAGCGAAAGTAATTTAATAGAAAATATTTAGTAGTAAGTAGAAATTTATAATCAGTAAACATTTATATAAAATGATTTTAGTATTTGCAGAACAAAACAATGGGATTTTTAAAAAAGCAACTTTTGAGGCTATTCATTATGCCTCAAAGATAGCTCAAAGCGTAGGAACAAATGTGTGTGCAGTGGTTTTGGGAGAAGCGGCTAATTTATCCTTGTTAGGAAATTATGGAGCACAAAAAGTTATTCATATTGCGGATGCCCGTTTAAATAATTTAGAAGCAAAAGCATATTCCAAAGCAATTTCAACCATTGCTACACAAGAAAATGCCCAATATATTATCTTCTCGAATAACAATACCTCCAAAGCAGTTGCTCCTAGAGTTGCTGCACGTATAAAAGCAGGTATCGTTGTAGGAGCTACTTCATTACCAAATGCAGAAGGCGTTGTAAAAAAAGCTGTATTTGCAGGCAAAGCATTTGCATTTGTAAAAATCAATTCTGCAGTTAAAGTGATTTCGTTAACTCCTAATTCATTCGGTGTTGAAACGACAGAAGCATCCGCTGAAGTTGTTTCTCAATCAATTGATTTTGCAGCCAATGATTTTGCCGTTAAAGTGGAGAGCGTAAATAAAGTTACAGGCATCGTTCCATTAGGTGAAGCGGAATTAGTAGTTAGTGGTGGGCGTGGATTAAAAGGTCCTGAAAATTGGGGTATTTTAGAAAATTTAGCCTCCGAATTGGGTGCTACCCTAGCTTGCTCTCGTCCGGTTGCCGATTCTCATTGGAGACCTCATCATGAGCATGTAGGACAAACAGGAGGTACCATTCGTCCGAATTTATATATTGCAGTAGGTATTTCAGGGGCAATTCAACATCTTGCAGGTGTAAATAGTTCAAAAACAATTGTAGTTATTAATAAAGACGCGGAAGCTCCTTTCTTCAAAGCTGCAGATTACGGTGTTTTAGGAGATGCTTTTGAGATTGTACCTCGATTAACAGAAGCTTTTAAAAAGTATAAAGAAAGCCACGCTTAAATCTTTCCCTTTATTCATCTATGAGCGCAAAAAAATTAGAATTAGAAATTGTGGCCTTGTCACACAGCGTTACTCAATCGCATTCTTATGCTGTGGTTTTAGGTGAAGTAAATGGCGTGCGAAAATTGCCTATTGTAATTGGAGGCTTTGAAGCACAAGCTATCGCTGTAGCATTAGAGAACATGCAGCCTACTCGTCCACTAACCCACGATTTAATAAAAAATATGATGGATGCTTTTTCTTTACAATTAACAGAAATAATCATCTACAAAATACAAGAAGGTATTTTTTATTCTAAATTGATTTGCCAATCTCCAACTGAAACGATAGAAGTAGACTCCAGAACATCTGATGCATTGGCCATAGCTGTTCGATTTGATGCTCCTATTTATACATATGAAAATATTTTAGATTCTGCTGGCATGCAAATGGATGATAAGCCGAATCCCAAAAAAGCTGAAGACAATAAAAACAAAACAAAAGTTACCACTAATAAAAATGATTTGTCTAGCCTAAGTATTACCGAATTGCAAAAAATGTTAGAAGAAGTGCTTGAACAGGAAGACTATATTAAAGCAGCACAGATTAGAGACGAAATCAATAGCAGAAAATAGTTTGTTTATTGTTTTTGAAAGTAGGTATTTAATACCACAAATTGACATTGTGCAGATTGCAACATAATCACCATTATCAATAAACAATACGCAATTCATAATACACAATTCATTATTCTTCCTATATCTTTGCAACATGACTTCAGAAGCACAAATTTTAGCAATAATAAACGTTCCTAATTTCAACACATCCTTAAAATCAATAGCCGAAAAAGTGCTTCAACAGGTACGAATTTCTACTGATGATGCATTGGTACTATTTAAAGAAGGAGAAATTGGTTTTTTAGGCGCTTTAGCCAATTATATTCGTGAGTCTAAATATGGAAATAAAACCTTTTTCAACCGTAATTTTCATATAGAGCCTACCAATGTTTGTGTTTTTAATTGCACCTTTTGTTCCTATTCTCGTTTATATAAAAACAAAGAAGCTGGCTGGGAATTAAATATTGACCAAATGATGCACATCGTTAAAAAGTATGACCACATTCCGGTTACAGAAGTGCACATTGTTGGTGGTGTTCACCCTAAAATGGATTTAGAGTTTTTCTGTGAGTTACTTCGTCAAATCAAATCACACAGACCTGATTTACATTTAAAAGGTTTCACTGCGGTGGAGTTAGAATATATGTTTAGAAAAGCTAAACTTACCAGGAAAGAAGGGATGCTGAAATTAAAAGAGGCCGGATTGCAATCATTACCAGGTGGTGGTGCAGAAATTTTTAATCCTGAAATACGAAAACAAATTTGCGAAGACAAAGTAGACGGAGCAGGCTGGTTAGATATTCATAGAACAGCACATGAGCTAGGCATGCATTCAAATGCAACAATGCTTTATGGACATGTAGAAAAATATGAAGATCGAATTGACCATATGAATCAACTAAGAATGATGCAAGATGAAACAAAAGGATTTAACTGTTTCATTCCGTTGAAATTTAGAAACATGGATAATGACATGAGTCATTTGCCAGAAGTTAGTCTGATAGAGGATATCAAGACCTATGCAGTAGCGCGAATCTTTATGGATAACTTTGCACATTTAAAAGCTTATTGGCCAATGTTGGGACGAAACAATGCACAACTTATGTTGAGCTATGGAGTAGATGATTTAGATGGAACAATTGACGACAGTACCAAAATCTATTCGATGGCCGGAAGTGAAGAGCAAGTACCGTCCATGACTACAGATCAATTGTGTGACCTAATTCGCGATGTAAATCGAATGCCTGTGGAAAGAGATACGGTTTATAACATCATAAAAGAATATAATTAATTTTAGAATTAGTCCGTATTAAAGTGAATTGATTTGATTAAACATTTATTTCAATTTCACATTTTTTACAAAGTAAATAGCACCTCCTTTTTCTTAGTTATATTCGGACAGATTACTTGATTTAGTTAGAAAATTACAGCTCGATCATTCTATTGTTAAATAAAATTTCAACTTCAACACTTTTTTATATAGATTTGTGGAAGTGAACAGTTTTAGAAACATAGTAGAAATGCAACTCTTTGGAGTTTGTACCAAAATTGGTGAGAAATTAAACGTTTCAATTTCTCGAATTCGATTGTGGTTTATTTATGTTTCCTTTTTAACCTTTGGTTCTCCAATAATTATTTATTTCATATTGGCTTTTTGGGTAAATATTAAAAACTATATTTTATCTGCAAAAAGAAATCCATTGCGTTGGTTTTAATTTTTCTTGTTTCAAAAACTTGAACCATTTAAAAGACGATGAACCCCGTCAAAAAATTAGAACCATCCGTTATTAATCATATAAATGGGCTGTCGCATATAAATGCGCTTCATCAATGATTTTAATTTTCTTTTGTGCTAATTCCAAAAGACCTTCTTTTTTAAATTCACTTAATATTCGAATCAACGACTCTGTAGCAGTTCCAACTAAATTAGCTAATTCCTCTCTTGATAACGTTACGTTTAAGGTTACGCCATCACTCTCTACACCATATTTCTTTTTCAACGTCAGCAAAGTTTCTGCAACACGTTCTCTTACTGGCTTTTGTGCTAAATCTGAAATTTTTGTTTCTGCATTTTTTAAGTCGTCGGTCAATAATTTCATGATTTTTTTAGAGATAGAAACATTCTCATCCATCATCGTTTGAACAAGTTTTTTAGGTATATAACACAAGGTGGTTTCTTCTAAAGCAGCGGCTCCACATTGATAATTTTCATCGCTAATCAACGCTCTGTACCCAACCACATCGGCATCAGTGGCTAATCTTACAATCTGTTCTTTCCCTTCACTGCCTCTTCGATAAATTTTTATTTTTCCTTTTTTTACGCAATACAAACCATGAGGCTTTGTATCTTGTAAAAACAATACCTGCCCCTTTTGTAATTGAACTATTGTTTTTTCATAATTTAAGGTATCAAATTCACGATCGGTCAAATCAGAAAAAACAGATATTTTACAATTTGGGCATTCTCTACAATCATAACTACATTGACCTATATTCATTTTATATATTTATTTGGCAGCAGATTATTAAGATAATATGAAATATAAAGCTACTAATTTTTGATAAGATGATGATCAACAAAAAATATTCAATGCTAGTTACTACTTTAGGATTAATACAACCCAGTAAATTTCTATTTACTGTCGTAAGCCCATTTTATGTAAGTACTTCCCCAAGTAAATCCTCCGCCAAAAGCAGCCAAAATAATATTGTCTCCTTTTTTTAATTTATTTTCCCATTCCCACAAACAAAGTGGCAAAGTTCCATTGGTTGTATTCCCAAATTTTTGAATATTAATCATCACTTTATCTTCTGAAACCCCCATTCTATCGCGTGTAGCATCAATAATTCGTTTATTAGCCTGATGAGGAACTAACCAACTCACATCTTCATTTGTGAGGTTATTTCGTTGCATAATATCATATGCTACATCTGCCATGTTTTTTACAGCAAACTTAAAAACGGTTTGGCCTTCTTGATACACAAAATGCTCTTTCGCCATTACGGTTTCAATAGATGCTGGTCGTACTGAACCTCCAGCCTTTTGGTGCAAATGTGCTCTTCCTGCCCCATCAGAACGAAGAATGCTATCTACAATCCCGAAGCCTTCTGTATTTGGCTCTAACAATACAGCACCACATCCATCTCCAAAAATGATACAAGTTGCGCGGTCTTCAAAATTTAATATAGAACTCATTTTATCTCCACCTACAACAATTACTTTTTTAAATTTACCTGTTTCAATAAATTGAGCAGCGGTTGTTAAAGAGTATAAAAAACCTGAGCAAGCTGCATTAATATCATATCCAAAAGCGTTTTTCATGCCCAATTTATCGGTAATTACATTGGCAGTTGCCGGAAAAGTGAAATCGGGTGTCGTCGTCGCACAAATTAGCATCTCAATTTCCATAGGATCGATGCCTGTTTTATCAAAAATTTGTTGAACGGCTTTCGCTGCCATATCGGAAGTTCCTAAACCTTCTCCTTTTAAAATTCGTCTTTCTTTAATGCCGGTTCTAGTTGTTATCCATTCAT
>CANGUS010000032.1 GCA_947457085.1 Bacteroidota bacterium | reverse complement strand
TTGCTTATCCCAAACCTATCTATATTAAAAACAACATCTTGAGAAACACCATTATTCCCATTCCCACTTTCATCATTCGTATTTCCATTAAATGGCCACCAACCAACCAAACCATTTGTTGGTACATAATTTGGCACTTGCGCCATAATTACGGTTGTAAAACCGAACGCTGCAACCACAGATAATAGTAAACTTCTTTTTTTCATTTTTTCTTTCTTTTTATTCTTTTACATTTTGGCAATTTTCATCAAGCTTGCCTTTAACGGTTTGCAGCTACAAGAAGTTGGCGATTTTTACCACAAAACTTTTTACGAAGCACACACTTCAAATTTAAAACAAACTTTCATACGAAGCACTATCTCGCCAATTTTTTGTAGGTGCTGTTACAAGCTGCCCTTCTTTTCTGTCGAGCAGTAAATTGTCCATTTGTAGCTCTGTCTGGGCTGGAGAAAGCACACTCTTTTGCAATTTTTGTCTTGAGGGTCGGCTTGTGTGAATTGCAAATGTGTGTGCTTTGCTCTGTTGGAAAATTATTCACTTTTTTCTTGTGAGTTTCATATTTGTCCGTAAATTTGTCCGTGTCCGTAAAAATGTCCGCAATATGATAAATGTAAAATTCTACCTAGATAAAGCCGATAAAAGTAAGAAGTTCCCAATACACCTTGTTATCAGGCAAAAAGATGTCCAAGTCAAGGTTGCGACTGGAGAGAAAATTTTAAAAAAGGATTGGGATAATAAAAACCAAGTTGTCAAAGAGTCGGAATACACATATAAATCAATAAATAAGTTCTTGTCGTTTTTACAGCAAGAGGTTGAAAAATATTTTGATGCAGTTCCGCATTCTCAGTTTACAGATAAAAAAGTAAAAGAGAAAATTTTATCCTTGGTAAATAGCCGAAAAGTCAATACCGATATTAAAATGGTCTGTGAAGATGCAGCCGAATATGAAGGAAAAACAAAAACAACTTTTGTCGATTTATTTGCTGGTGCTGGTGGTTTTAGTGAAGGATTTTTACAAGCGGAGCACGGAAATAGATATTATGATTTCTTATTAGGAAGCGATATAAATGAAAATTGCGAATTAACTCATCTTGCTCGATATAATTACCAACTTGGAATGGATGCAGAATTTTTGCGTCAAGATATTACTGAACCAGATTTTTTAGATAATTTATTACAGAAATTAAAAAGTCAACAAGTTGATGTTGTTTGTGGCGGACCACCTTGTCAAAGTTTTAGTTTAGCAGGAAAACGTAAGAAGTTTGATAAAAAGGATGATTTGTTTGCTCACTACTTAAATGTAATTCGAGTGCTTCGTCCAAAGTATTTTGTTATGGAAAACGTAAAAGGAATCCTTACAAAAGAAGGTGGAAAGATAAAAGAAATGATACTGCAAGAAATCAAGTCAATTGTGGATTTGAAAGAATTTCACCAGTTAATTTATTTTTTAGCAAAGCTTAGAAAAGCAGAAAAAGAAAAAGCATTTACTTTGGATTGCTATAATTTACGAATGCAATTTGAATCAGCAAACGAAAAGGAATTGGAAAAACTAAGAGAAAGTTATATTCAGATTATTGAAAATAAATTTCGTTTGTTAACTCCTAAAATTGCCGATTATAAAACAAGTAAAACGGATATTAATATAAGTACAATTCGTCACGGGTTTAACTTACTAAAACGAAGCAAAGAATTAGCCTATGTTAGAAAGAAAGTAATATTAGAAAAGGCTCATAGTGATTTAGATAATGATTTTTTTGCTGAAAAATTTGATTCCTTTTTGACTTCCATAGAATCGGATTCAATTATTGAACAAATTCACGAAGCGTTTAATAATTTGAAACCTGCTAAAGCATTTCAAAATGAAATTGCAGAAATAATTTCTGCCTTAGAAATTTACAATAATTCATTTGAAGAGTGTATTCAAGGGCTACAACCTTATGTTAAAGCATTAAACGCAGAAACTGAATTTGAAGAGATTTTATCGCATATTAGATTATATAATATTGATCAACCTTTTGTTGCGTTAGCTTCAAATTACGGTGTACCGCAAAACAGAGAACGAGTTTTGTTTATAGGCTGTCGCAAAGACCAGAAATTGGTAAAGGCTGTTCCTCCAACAGTAACCGAAAAGGAAAAAGTTACTGTATTTGAAGCATTGTATGATTTAGATTTTGTTGGTAACGATGAAGAGAAGTTTGATTATGAAAAAATCGATTTAAAAGCACAGTATAACGGTTCTACTCAAAAAATGGAATCTCTTTTAAAGAAACGAGCAATAGACGGAAAGCCTGAGGAAAAGAAAGGTCTAACTTATGCAGAATGGTCAAAAAAGGGAAGGTTAAACGGACGGTTTATAAACGCTAAAAATCCTTTTTATGTTAGAAATTTTGAAGAATTAAAAAATACGTTATCGCATATTGTTGCACCATTACACAATCATAAAACTAGCAAACAAAATGATGATGTTGTAAAAAGACTTGATGTCATTCTAACTACTGGCGATTACGATTTGGCTAAAAAGGAATTAAAAAAAATCGGTTTGGATTCTGAAAAAAGAAATTACAACGTTTTAAAACCAAATTCACAGAGTTCTACAATTATGACGATTGCGGATGACTATATACATTATTCAAATCCAAGAGCATTAACCGTTAGAGAAATGGCAAGGTTGCAATCATTTGATGATTCGTTTGTTTTTCAAGGCAAACGTTCAACTGGTGGCAATAAACGTAAATTTGAAGTGCCACAATTTACATTAGTAGGTAATGCAGTTCCTCCATTGATGGCTCGTGCTGTTGCATTGGAAATATTAAAAAATATTAAGTAGTCATTGATGAGGCAATTAACCACCCTTGAAATAAATAGGATAAAACTTCTAACTGAAAAATCTGTTGAACTTTGTCTGATTGAACCAACTGGAACTGGACTTGAAAAGTCGATTATGGATGCTACAGGTTCGGTACGAACCTATTTAAAATCCAATAATATACACGATTTTGAATTACAGAAACAAGGTCAAGAAAGTAAAATTCAAATCAACTCATTTTTAATCTCGTCTGATTCATTACTAAATTCAGTTGCTTCATTATATCGCCCTAACACTAAAAAAGGTGACCCCAGAATTTGGTTCAAAGGATTGGGGTCTTACTCAAAGGCAAACGATATTTTAGGTATAATTACTTTTGAAAGTGATTTGTATGTTTTGAATATTACGCAACTTGATTTACACAAGTTAATTGAAAGTAAAATATCAAATCCGCTTCAGGATTTGGTTAATGAAATAAATCAAATTTCTAATGAAGTTGCAGAAGAACTATTGATTCTATTAAATAAAATTGCTGCTAAAGGACCAGTTCCTGCAATGCTTCAAGCCGATACTGCAATTGGAAGAACACTAGAAACACTTTTAGGTATTGATATAAATTCGTCAAAGAAACCAGATTATAAAGGCATTGAATTAAAGTCGTATAGAGATAAAAGAGGTAATCGAAAAAATCTGTTCGCCCAAGTTCCTGACTGGAATTTAAGCAAATTCAAAAGTTCTGCCGAAATCTTAAATGCTTTTGGATACAGTCGGGGAGAAGATTTTAAATTGTATTGCACAGTTTCAACACTTGTCAGGAATTCGCAAGGTTTGAAGTTGAAAATGGATAGCGAAATTAGTCAGCTTATTGAAAATTCTGATAAATCTAGTGTTGGAGATTTTGTTGTTTGGGGATTAGAAACTTTACACAAGCGTTTGCTTGAAAAGCACAATGAAACATTTTGGATTGCAGCCGATTCTGTCACTATTGGTGGCAATGAACATTTTCAATACAAAAAAGTCGAGCACACTAAAAAACCGATTGTCTCACAGTTCGATATATTATTAGAGCAAGGAATTATTACACTTGACCATTTAATAAAAAGAAAGCCAACTGGAAGCGTTGTCGAGAAAGGACCCATTTTTAAAATAAAACCGAACGCTTTGGATTTATTGTTTCCACCAAGTCAATCTTACTCGTTGTTGTCGAAGTAACTGTCACCAGTCTAGTGCGGTGGGAAAATTTTAGCTCTTTTGGTTTTGCGAAGGGTTGGCTTCTGTATCGGACAAAACCAAATGTGCTAAAATGTGCGGTGGGTTTTCGTCCTTTTCCAGTCGTTTAATGTTAGTACTGTCGGTCTTTTAGGGTTGCTTGTAACAATCAGATTACAGCAATTAAATTCATTTCACAATAAAGGCAACTCAGTAAATGTGATTGTCATCATTATCAACTGCCACCAGAATTTACAATATGTGACACCATATTTTTTAATACTTTTGCAAAATGCAATTTGAAATAAACAAACCCCTCAAAGATTTTAATACATTTCATATAGATGCCCATGCAGAAAAATTTATTTGTGTTGATAATGAAAAATCATTGATAGAGGTATTGACATTTGCAAAACAATCAAATACAAGCACTCATTTTATCGGAGGTGGTAGCAATATTTTGTTAACTAAAAACATAGAAGGAATAACTATTTTAAACCAAATAAAAGGCATTCACATAATAGAAGAGAATGAAGAATTTGTGCTGGTTAATTTTTCTTCTGGAGAAAATTGGCATGAATGTGTGTTGTGGGCGGTATCTAAAAACTATGGTGGCGTCGAAAATCTATCGTTAATTCCTGGCACGATAGGAGCATCCCCTATTCAAAATATTGGCGCTTATGGTGTAGAGCTAAAAGATGTTTTTCATTCTTTAGAAGCTATCAACTTAAAGAGCTTTGAAAAGAAAATATTTACTTTAGAAGAATGTAATTTTGGATACAGAGACAGTATTTTCAAACAACATGAAAAAGGCAATTGGTTTATTTTAAATGTTAGAATAAAACTAACTAAAAATCCTGTTTGCAACATCCATTATGGAAACATAAAAGATGAATTATTGAAGATGAAAGTTGAGACTCCATGTATACAAGATGTTTCAAAGGCAGTAATAAACATTAGAAGCAGCAAGTTGCCTAATCCAGATGAAATTGGCAATGCTGGAAGTTTTTTTAAAAACCCAATTGTAAGCCTATCCCATTTTGAAGCACTGAAATCAATGTATCCAGCAATTCCACATTTTATAGCAACCAATGGAGTAAAAATACCTGCAGCTTGGTTGATAGAAAAAAATAATTGGAAAGGTTTTAAAAAAGGTGATTTTGGTGTTCATAAAAATCAAGCCTTGGTTTTAGTAAATTATAACAATGCTAAAGGGAATGACATTTTAGAACTTTCTTCCCATATTATAACATCTGTGCAACAAACTTTTAACATTACATTAGAGCGAGAAGTTAATATCTGGTAAAAATAGGCTTGGCTAACATTTCATTATGTTTATAAAAACTTAAACAGCTTTTTCTAGTTATCTAAAGGACTATTTTCGTTATTCATCATAAAATATGAACGTTATGAATATCGTAAAAAACATGTTTATTGGAACATTGGCGATAGCCCTTTTAATAATTTCTACATTTTCTTTTTCTACAAATACAGAAAAAATATCGTCGGCTGTATACTCAGGAATTGCTAGTTATTATCACCCTAAATTCAATGGAAGAAAAACAGCGAATGGTGAAATTTTCAACAATGAAAAATTTACCGCTGCAAATAATTTTTTAAAATTAGGAACCTTAGTAAAAGTTTTAAACCCCGAAAATGGGAAGACCGTTATTGTGAAAATTAATGACCGAATGAACAAAAAGAATCATCGATTAATTGATTTAACGGAAGCTGCTGCTCGTCAATTAGACATTATACAACAAGGTATAGGAAAAGTAGAAATCGAAATTATAAAAGAAGGTTAGTATTTTTGTTTATATTGTGATATCAATTTCACCGTTATGCGTAAATTATGTATCGTTTTAGCACTTTTTTTATCATTTAAAGGAGTCACACAAAAAAATGAGACAATTGGAACAGCAAGCTATTATCATCAGAAATTTCATGGCAGAAAAACAGCCACAGGAGAAAAATTTGACATCAATGGAATGACAGCAGCCAGTAATTCCTTACCACTAGGCACTTTAGTGAAAGTAACTAATTTAAAAAATGGGAATACTGTTATTGTAAAAATAAATGATCGAATGAATGCTAAAAATAAAAGACTAATTGACTTAAGCTTTCAAGCTGCCAAAGAACTTGATTTTATAAAAAGTGGAACATGCAAAGTCAAAGTTGTAAAAGTATCCCAATTGCAGTATGACACAGATAAAAATCAATGAAATTAGTTTCATATTTTCTTTTTTTAAAATCATATTTCAATAAATTTCTTTATTCGTAATATTAAAACTACATTAGCATCGCTAAAATTAATTATGCAGTACGAGATTAAAAATTCAGGAAAATTCAAATACGTTCAAGAGGGCCAAGGAGAGAGTTTGGTTTTGTTACACGGACTATTCGGAGCATTAAGCAATTTTAAAGATTTAATAGATTGCTTTAAAGATAGTTATACTGTTTATATCCCTATTTTACCATTGTATGATTTAACTAACTTAGATACTTCAGTTTCTGGGTTGGCAAAGTATGTTTCTAAATTTATAGAATATAAGGACTTAACCAATGTTAACTTATTAGGTAATTCTTTAGGAGGTCACATTGCGTTAGTATATGCCTTAAATCATCCTGAACGAGTGAAAACAATAACATTAACTGGCTCCTCAGGCTTATTTGAAAATGGCATGGGAGAAACATACCCTAAGCGTGGTGATAAAGATTATATTCGTAAAAAAGTAGAGTTAACTTTTTATGATCCTGCAAGTGCAACTCAAGAATTGTGTGATGAAGTATATAACATTGTAAACAACCGTTTAAAAGCAGTTAAAATTATATATTTAGCGAAATCGGCCATCCGTCATAATTTAGGGGATGAACTTCAAAATATTAAAAAACCAGTATGTTTAATTTGGGGTAAAAACGATACTATCACACCTCCAATGGTTGCTGAAGAATTTAAAAAATTATTACCAAATTCAGAACTCCATTGGATTGACAAATGTGGTCATGCTCCAATGATGGAAGTCCCAGGAGAATTCAATGTTATTTTAAATGATTTTTTAAATAAACATTAGTCAATTATCTGTATTTACATTGTATTAATTAGTTGACATTTACCTTTATATTTTATTTAAATCTATTTTTGTTACTAAATGAGTATTCAATCATTAATAACCCACGATTTACCAAATTTATCTCTTACAGATAGTGGTGAAAAGGCATTGCGTTTAATGAACGAATACAGGGTTTTCCATTTACCACTAGTACAACAAGATAATTACTTAGCGCTCATTTCAGAAGACGACATATTAGACTGGGACACTCCAGAAGAACCCTTATCTTTTGCAGAATTTGTAAATTTCAGACCAGCAGTATTCAGTAACACACATCCTTTTGAAGCAATGAAAATTGCAAAAGAAAATAACCTATCCGTAGTACCTGTTTTAAATCTACAAAATCATTTTGAAGGGGTTGTTACCAGCGAAGGATTATTTAGCTATTTTTCGGATACCAATGGCATTAAAGAATTGGGCGGTATCATTGTTCTTGAAATGGAACCTCGAAACTATAGCCTGTCAGAAATATCAAGAATTTGTGAAAGCAATGATGTTAGCATTATCAGTTTGTTTATCAAAACTAAAAATGAATCTGGACTGCTATTAGTAACCATAAAAACCAATCGTACAGATATTCAGTCGCTGGTTTCCACTTTTGAGCGATATAATTATACCATTGCTGAAATTTATTCTATAGAAAATAATGAAAATGATTTGCAACAAAACTATAATGCACTCATGCACTTTATGAATATTTAAATTTAGGAAATAAGATAAGTTGTTTCCTTTTTACATTATAGTCAACAAAAAACATCTAAAAAAAAAGAAAGCAATTATGCTTTCTTTTCTTCTGCTTTTCTTAAGTTAGCTAATTGTCTAGCTACACGCATACGAAACTTCCCAAAAGAACCTTTGAAAATTTTACCGCGTTTTGTTTTTTTGTCGCCTCTGCCCATGATTAATTGTTTTTATATTTAGGATTGCGAATATACGCTTTTTGAGTTAAAGTGAAATAATAATTAAAAAAACCGAGTACAACTCGGTTTTTAATTGATGTTCTATTTTGATAAAATTATTTAGCCACTTTTGTGCTTAATTCTTTACCTGCTTTGAATTTAGCTACTTTTTTAGCTGCAATTTTAATTTCTTTTCCTGTTTGAGGATTACGTCCAATACGTGCAGCACGTTTAGATACTGAAAATGTTCCAAATCCAACCAAAGTTACTTTGTCACCTTTTTTTAATGCCATTGTTACAGAAGTTGTAAATGCATCTAATGCTTCACCTGCTTGTGTTTTTGTGCAATCAGCTGCTTTTGCCATTGCTTCAATTAATTCTGCTTTGTTCATGTTTTTTTAATTTATTGAGTTAAAAATATTGATAATGATGCTAAATTACTATAATTTACATTATTTCAAAATTTTTTTTTTAGCTGAAAGCCTTATCTATAAAGGATTTTCACACATTATCAACATTTATGCAAAATCGAACTAGCTGTATGTTTTAAGATTAGAGAATTTTTCATCTAATTTTTTTTAATATGCTTCTGAATGCAATGAATTTGTTGCCAAATAATGCATAGCCTTTCTCTCGTAATGAGGGTGCAAATTCCTCTATATATTGTTTGTATCTTTCCTCATGGGTTGTATGATATTGAGCAATATAGGTTTTCCCCTCTTCGTCATCTCCTTCGTGTAAATAAAAAAATTGATAGCTATCAAAAAGACCAGTATCTATAACCTCTTGCATGTGTATTTCCTGCATCCATTGCAACCATGCTGTTTCAATTTCATGCGCTATTTTTATGGTAACATTATATATGTACATATTCTTATAAATTTTTAGTGGAGAAAATTAGTAGACTTGCAGTAGTATTATTTAGATATTTAATTTTAATGCCACTGGGCAATGATCTGAATGTTTTATTGAAGGTAAAATTTCAGCATGGTGAATTTTATCTTTTAAACTTTGTGAAACATTAATATAATCAATTCTCCACCCTTTATTATTATTTCTAGCATTCGCTCTAAAACTCCACCAACTATATTGATGAGGATCTTTATTAATATGCCTAAAACTATCTACCATTCCTACATTAAAAAAATCATCCATCCAAGCTCTTTCTTCTGGAAGAAATCCACTGGAATCTTTATTTCCTTTTGGATCATGAATGTCAATTGCTTGATGACAAATATTATAATCACCTGCTACAATTAATTGCGAATTAGGATGTATTAATTTTGTTTTTAAAAATGACAAATAATCATTCAAAAAAATCATTTTATAATCTTGTCTTTCATCGCCACTACTTCCACTTGGAAAATAAGTATTAATTAATGTGAAATGATCGAATGATAATTGAATGACTCGTCCCTCAAAATCTGCTTGCGCTAATCCGCATCCATAAACCACTTCATTCGGTTTTATTTTCGAAATAACTCCTACTCCACTGTAGCCTTTTTTTTGTGCAGAAAACCAATAACAATGATAGCCCAATGCTTCAAACAATGCTGCTGGTACATCTTCTTTATTTGCTTTTAACTCTTGAAAACAATATATATCTGCACTATCTTCATTGATCCAATCGACTAAACCTTTTGTCACTGCCGACCGTATTCCATTTACATTATAGGAAACTATTCTCATTATTTTTTTTATTTACAAACATAAAAAAAGACTTTCATAAGAAAGTCTTTTTAATTTTTATTATTTTATTACTAAACAAATGATTCAACTAAGAATCAATAAATCAGTAAAATTTATTTTATTGTTTAGTAACTTTTTTTACTCCGATTATTTTACCTTTTGAATCTACAAATTGTAGTAAATAAACCCCTGTAGAAACATTTTCTAAAGGAATATAAATTGGACTCCTATTGGCATCAACTGCAAATTTTGCCAATTTTTTACCAATTACATTTGTAACATTTACAAAAGAAATATTTTTATCGTTCAAAGCAATGTTAATATGGTTTGTTGCAGGATTTGGATAGATATTTACAAAATTTGAATTGTCGAAATCTTTTGTTCCAAGAGGACAAGTTGAAAACTTGTAAACGATGTCACCCGCTGATGTAGTAACTGTCACATAGCTAGTGCCATCAGCTGCATTTGGACCTGCTTTTAAATCAACTAAAATATTTGCTGAAGCACCGGCTGCTATATTAAAACTATAAGGACCAGGATTTGAATTTAATAAAGTGGATGTTTTACATGTTGTTGGATCACAGATACTCTCAAGTGTCCAACCTGATAATAAACTCAAGTCTGTAAGAGTCCAACTCAATGAAATGCTAGCGTTTGTATTATTGATAATTGTTCCATCTGCACCAGCAATTACATTTGTTTTAGGCATGCAACCAGCATTTTTTATATAAACCGTTGTGTCATCAACAATTGTTTGTGAAAAAACAGGTGCTGTACTTAAAGCAACTAATAAAGTAAATATAATTTTTTTCATTGTTATTATTTTTAATGCAATTTAGTGTAAATAATGTATTTGTGCCAATTAAAAATGTTAAAATTTTGATTTCAGCGATGAATCAAATTAAATTTCGCTATTGAGCATCGTCCAAAGCTTATCTTTCATAACATTAAGCCCTTTTTGATTAACAGACGAAAAAAACACTACCTCTAATTCTTTAGGTAATTCGCTTCTAATTTCTTTCATCAATTCATCATCTAACATATCCGACTTACTAATTGCTATCAACATCTGTTTGTCTAATAAGTCAGGGTTGTATTGCTCTAACTCTGACATTAAAATTTCATATTCTTGTTTGTGATTTTTACTATCAGCAGGAATTAAAATAAGCAATGCTGGATTTCGTTCTATATGGCGTAAAAATCGATGCCCCAATCCTTTTCCTTCTGCAGCACCTTCTATGATACCAGGTAAATCTGCTACGCAAAATGATTTACCATCTTTATATTCTACGATTCCTAAATTAGGGGTAATGGTTGTGAATGCATAATCTGCTATTTTAGGTTTAGCGGCACTTATAACAGACAACAAAGTAGATTTTCCTGCATTCGGGAAACCCACCAAACCTACATCTGCTAGTATTTTTAATTCAACTACTTTCCATTCTTCAATGCCAGGCTCTCCTGGTTGAGCATAGTCAGGTGCTTGATTGGTAGCTGTTGCAAAGTTTCCATTTCCTAAACCACCTCTACCACCTGGCACCCAAATAACTTCTTGACCATGTTCTAAAATTTCTACTTCTACTTCACCAGTTTCTTCATTTTTTCCAACAGTTCCTAAGGGCACTTCTATGTATATATCTTTTCCCGTTAGCCCGCTGCTATTATTTTTACTTCCTCTAAATCCATCCTCAGCAATTAAATTTTTATGATATCGAAGATGTAAAAGAGTCCATAAATTTTTATTACCTCTCAGAATAATGTGACCTCCTCGTCCACCATTACCACCATCAGGACCGCCTAATGGTTTTGATTTCTCTCTTAAAAAATGAGACGCACCAGCTCCACCACTTCCAGATTTACAGTGAACTCTAATATAATCTATGAAGTTATCGTGTTGCATAATAATTTATTTTTTACTTAGTAAAGAACTCAA
>CANGUS010000031.1 GCA_947457085.1 Bacteroidota bacterium | reverse complement strand
TTTAAATCGGCTGGCAAGTGCCATGGCAATTGATTTTTTACGCCAATTACATTGTTTTTAGATGTCGCAACGATGATACTAATGTTCACAATAAACAATTTATTTATACTATAATTTTTCAAAGATAATTAAATTAAAAAATATGATACCTTAAGCCAACAATATTCATCCAATAGCTTGAACTGTTAGTTTCAGAAAAACTATTTTTACTTACTACTAAAGAAGGTCTTATTTCAGTATATATTGAAAAATTCTTAAGCACATTTACTTTCTTGCTTACTCTATATTCAATACCCAAAAGAATATATATAGCAGCTATTGACCCCACGTTATCTATTTTTAATTTTTCATTTTCAGCCGTACTCTTCCAAGATTGATTGATATTTTGATAGCGAATTGGATCATTAAAGCCATTATTATTGGTTATTTGATTCGTGTGCAGGATATCCAAATAGCTTGCATAAGTAAATCCAAAAAATGTTCCAAAACCTGCGTAAAAAGAAAATTTGTTTAATTTATTTGTTGAAAATGTAGCAGATAAATCAAATGCTAATTGACTACTCACAGTTGAAAAATTATATTCATCTGTTCTAGTAGAGTCTATAAATATTTGTTGACCTGTTTGAGAAGAAGTGAAGGTATCAATTCTGTAAACATCCTCTTTTATATAATTAACCGACATATCTGCCTTGTTTAATGCCGTGAAACCGCCTCTGAGGTTCATTTTCATTTTGTTTCTGAATTTAAATTCAGTCCCCAACAAAATTGAAAATAAATTAGACGTAGTTCCATTTGAACCACTGTATTTTTTATAGGTTGACAAATCAACATTTGTTAATAAATTACTTCCTTGTTCTCGAGCTAAGGAAAGTAAATTGACATTACTTCCTGTAACGGTCACAGAAGTATTGGTTAAACTTCCAGAGTGAATAGATACATCTGAAACCTTAATTTTTGTTTGTGCACCTAATTGAAAAGCAAATAATGTGCAAATTGCAACCAATGTAATTTTCTTTTTTTTCATTTTTTTTATTTTATAGAACGTAAGAAATAAATATTTATTGTTTTATTCTAATGAATATTATTAAACAGCAACATCCCCTTTAATTCCCGGATGACATTGGTAATTTTCAAGGGTAAAATCTTCATAAACAAAATCCTCAATACTTTTTCTTTCAGGATTTATTTTCATGGTTGGCAAATCAAAAGGCGTTCGACTTAATTGCAATTTAACTTGCTCCAAATGATTTGAATAAATATGTACATCTCCAAAAGTATGAACAAATTCCCCTACTGCTAAACCACAAACTTGCGCTAACATCATCGTAAATAAAGCGTATGATGCTATATTAAATGGCACCCCTAAAAACACATCCGCGCTTCGTTGATATAATTGACAACTCAATTTCCCATTTGCCACATAAAATTGAAACATATTATGACATGGCATTAACGCCATCTCTTTTAAGTCGGCTACATTCCAAGCACTGATAATAATGCGTCTGCTGTCAGGATTGGTTTTCAATTGATGAATGACGTCTTGTAATTGATCATAAATTTTGCCATCTGCTCCCTGCCAACTACGCCATTGTTTGCCATACACAGGACCCAAACTCCCATCTTCTCTTGCCCATTCATCCCAAATTTTTACACCATGGTCTTGCAAATATTTTACATTTGTATCGCCTTTTATGAACCACAATAATTCATAAATAATCGATTTTAGATGCACTTTTTTAGTTGTCACTAAAGGAAATCCTTTGCTTAAATCGAAGCGCATTTGATAACCAAAGGTGCTAATTGTACCAGTTCCAGTTCTATCAGACTTTTCAGTCCCTGTGTCTAAAATATGTTGTAAAAGCTGATGATATTGTTGCATGGAGCAAATTTAATAAAAAAACAAAAGATTATTTTAAATATGTTCACTCAGCTCCAACCAACGCAACTCTTTTTCTTCTAACTGGGAAATTATTTCTCCAATTCTATTGGATGCATTTTGCAAATCATCAAACGACAAATTAGGTTCACTCATTTTGTTTTCCAATGATTTTTTTTCTTCTTCCAATTTGGGCATTTCCATTTCAATTTGCTCAAATTCTCTTTTTTCATTGAAACTCAATTTGCGTTTTTCTACTTTTACTTCATTCGTAACACGAGGAGATTCTTCTTTGGGCTTCACATCTTCTACGCTCAATGAGGTATATTGTTTACCACTGTCAATATTATTTTTCTTGTCGAGCTCTTTAATTCGATATTGAGAATAGTTGCCTGGAAAATCATTGATTACACCTTCTCCTTCAAACACAAACAAATGTTCAACCAACTTATCCATAAAATAACGATCATGACTTACCAACAAAATACAACCTCCAAAATCCAATAAAAATTCTTCTAATATTTGCAAGGTTTGTAAATCCAAATCGTTGGTAGGCTCATCTAAAACCAAGAAATTCGGGTTTTTAAATAATATACTCAGCAACTGTAAACGGCGTTTTTCTCCGCCGCTTAATTTACTCAAGTAGGTATATTGTTGCTCAGGCGTAAATGCAAATCTTTCTAAAAATTTGGATGCGGATATTTTGGTTCCATCATTTAATGGAAAAAACTCTGCAAAATCTTTTACGAATTCCACGACTCGTTTATCTTCTTTATATTGCAAACCTTCTTGCGAAAAATGCCCAAAAACAACCGTATCCCCATGATTAATTTTTCCACTATCAGGTTCCATTTGTTGCAAGGCAATTTGTAGAAACGTACTTTTCCCAACGCCATTTTTTCCTACAATACCAATGCGTTCTCCTCGTTTAAAAGTGTAATCAAATCCTTTTAAAATGGGTTTGTATTCTCCAAAACTTTTATACACTTTTTTCATCTCCAAAATCTTACCTCCTAAACGAGTCATTTTAACTTGCAATTGAACATCACTGTCCAGTGTTTTGTTTTTCACTCTATCTTCAATTTCTACGAAAGCATCTTGTCGAGATTTTGATTTAGTGGTTCTTGCTTTGGGTTGCTTGCGCATCCATTCTAATTCTTTTCTAAATATATTTTTATCTTTTTGCAACTCACTTTGTGCATTCTCAATACGCAAAGCTTTGTTGTTTAAAAAATAATCATAATTTCCTTTATGAACATATACTTTTTGATCTTCAATTTCTACAATCTCATTGCATACTTCATCTAAAAAATAACGATCATGGGTTACCATCAACAACGTTAATTTCTGAGCAGATAAAAAATCTTCTAACCACTCTATCATCGCCACATCTAAATGATTGGTTGGCCCATCCATTACCAACAAACACTTGCCATTATAGAGTTCTGTTTCTATTAATGCTTGTGCCAAAGCGACTCGCTTCTTTTGTCCACCACTTAGTGATTTTACTTGCTGGTTTAGATTGTGAATATTTAATTTAGTTAATATTTGTTGTAGTTGATTTTCAAAATTCCACGCATCTAAATCTTCCATTCTGATTAAAATATCCTGCAGTTTATCGGCATCTTCTACCCCACTTTCATTGTATTCTTCATATGCTCGAACCACTTTTACTACTTCATTGTTCATAGACAATATATTGTCGTAAATTGATTTCTCCCCATCAAAATCGTTTTCCTGAGAAAGCATTACCAACTTAATGTCTTTATGCACCCATACCGTTCCTGTGTCTGGTGTATCTTTTCCTGATAAGATATTTAATAAGGTAGATTTTCCGAAACCATTTCTAGCAATCAACGCAATTTTATCCCCTTCCGAAATATGAAATGTTATGTCTTTAAATAATTGTCTTACTCCAAATGATTTGGAAATATTTTCTATGGTAGCGTAATGCAAAGTAATTATGAATTATGAGTGATGAATTTATTCTGTTTTTTTAAGTTGATTTTCTAGTTATTACATGTATTTCTAATAAGCGACATCTAACAAGCGACAACTATTTAATTGGTTTTTCCAAGGGTGCTGTACCGTTTTGTAATTCAGTTATTTGAATAATATTTTGAAATACTTTCCAATTTTGGCCATCCCAACGCAAACCATCATAGGTGCCATCAGGGATATAGGTATATTTTTTAGCGGGGTCACCAATTTGAGATTCGCAATGATCAAAAATGATTTGATCGGTTTCTTTATCATAATTCAGTGAAACTTTTGCCCCTTTTTGATATTCTAAAATGTAGCGATTAGCAAGTCCATATTTTCCTTTTTCATTGTAATTAAATAATGGAGCCCCAAAAACATTTTGTCCTTTTACATTAAAACCAAATGGCTCAATAATCTTACGTTCACTGTTCATTTGATTGGCATTCCAACCTAATAAAAAGTATACATTTTGACCGGCTATTTCTTTTTGAATGATATTGTAATATAAACAGCCAAACCATCGATTACCAACAAATACAGAATCACTTCCTCCTCTTATAATTTGATCTGAGGCATCTATTAAAGGAATAAATTCTCCATTGGCCATTTGCACAACTCCATAATACCTTCTTTCAACGGTGCCTCTAATGATTTCCCAATTATAGATTTTAAATGATTTATCTGGCGCATATAAAATACTAATTTGCTCCATTAATTTAGGGAATGAATATTTAAACGAACCTTGTGTTTTCAAAACCCTTTTCAACGTATTGATAAAAGCATAACTACCCGATATTTTATTTTCTGGGGTTAATGAAAAGTACATGCTATCTGCAAAAAAGACTAAACTGTCTTCTAAAATTTGCAAAGGGGATAGTTTTGAAATGTCTTCAGCGTGTACTGGTTTCATTTCTGGATTAAAAGAAATCAGTGAAGTACTATCTTGTGCGTATACATTAACAGATAGTAGAATTAATAAAATTGAAATGATATTTTTTTTCATAAAACAAAAATGTTTATTGTTATAAGTTTTTTTTAATTAGTTGGAATCATGACTACAACACTCGTGTCTCCATAATCAACCAACTGCATTTTTAATGTATCTTTTGACAATGATAAAATTTCAAAAGTCATGGTTTCTCCAACTCCTTTTAATTTTGCTTCATCAATTTTAATAAAATTATTTTCTATTGTGTACATGGCAGAATCGATTCCATCAATAGAAGTTGTATATGCGATTCCATTGCTTTTAAATTCCATTAATGTGTTTTCAATGGCTTGTTTTTGTTCAAATAAACTTCGTTGCATTTCCTCTTTCATTTGCATTTTAGCACTGTCTAAATTGATGGCCATTCGCAATTCCGGATCATTTTGTCCGATTGTATCAACGTATTGTTCCATAAACTTAATTTCTTGCTCCATTTTACTATTTTGCAAAGCAATGGTTTTCCATTTTTTACATAACAAATCCTGATTGGCATCTTTACATCCAAACAAAAACACCACAGCGATGAAAAATGAAGCTAAAATGTTTATAATTTTCAATTTCATTGTGTAAAAATAGGACATAAAAACCGATTATAGTATGGAATTTGCTTTACCTTTGGTGACGTTTTTTAACACATAAAATAATAGATAAAAATGAATACTTCTAATTTTGATATCAAAAATGTAACGGTGATAGGTGCAGGAACTATGGGAAATGGAATTTGTCACGTATTTGCTCAATGTGGTTATCAAGTTTCTATGCTTGACATCTCTCAAGAAGCAATGGATAAAGCAAAAATTACCATTGGTAAAAACATGGATCGTCAAGTAGCCAAACAAACTTTAACTGAAGAAGCAAAAATAGAAGCTTTAGCTCGCATTGCAACCTTTACCGACATGGGTGAAGCAGTGAAAAATGCAGATTTAGTGATTGAAGCCGCTACGGAAAATATAAACTTAAAGACAAAAATATTTGAACAACTAGATCAATTAGCTCCAGCGAATTGCATATTGGCTACCAATACCTCTTCTATCTCAATCACCCGTATAGCCTCCCACACAAAACGTATGGGTAAAGTTATTGGTATGCATTTTATGAATCCAGTTCCTGTGATGCGTTTAGTTGAAATTATAAATGGATATGCAACGGATAAAGAAGTAACCAATGTCATTCATGATTTATCTAAAAAATTAGGCAAGGTTCCTTGTGTTGCCAATGACTTTCCTGGTTTTATATCCAATAGAATATTAATGCCAATGATCAATGAAGCTATTTTATCTTTACAAGAAGGTGTTGCTGGTGTTGAGGAAATTGATACGATTATGAAATTAGGAATGGCACATCCTATGGGTCCTTTACAACTAGCCGATTTTATTGGTTTAGATACCTGTCACAGTATTTTAAATGTTTTATATCAAGGATTTGGCAATCAAAAATATGCCCCTGCTACCTTGTTAACGAATATGGTTCAAGCTGGATTTTTAGGCGTAAAATCGGGAGAAGGTTTTTATAAACACAATCCAAATAGCAAAGAATTAGTTGTGAGCGAACGCTTTACCAATAAGTAAAAGCAAAGCTAAAATTAATAGTACATCATTATGATAAAATCCCGAAATGAATATTTTTCGGGATTTTTTATGCTCAATTCCTAATCTACATTCTTTTCATATATTATTCAACATGATATGAATCACCTTTTTTACCAATTTAATAGATGTAAATTTGTATTATAAAATTAAACTAATATGAAAGACACATTAACACATTTGCATTTAATATGCGAAGATTGGAAACGAGAATTATCTTTTTACAAAGATGAAATGACTATTTTAAAAAATAGATTATTGGAGGTAGCCTATAAAAATACAGGTAAAGAAGTATTGATTTCTGTAGAGCATTTTGAAAATAAATTCAGGATCATTGGGATTCATATCGATGAAATGTTACATGATGTAAAGGCTAAAAACAAATCTTTGTTGGATGAAGCGGCTGAAAAACCAAACTATATCAGTGTAAAAATGAAGGAAACTGACGAAAACTTGGAAGAGTTAATGCATAGCACTAGAACTGACTTCACGGCAACTAAAAAAGAATTTTATACCTTTTTATCTAAGGTTCTATAGATTGCACCCATCGGTGAAATCCCTAATTTTAACTACGAAAAAAGGAAAATTAATGCGAAAGTATAAAAACTATAATTAGTTTTACACTCTAATACCGCTAATAGTTCAAAGATTTTTCATAGGTTGATTTGGTTAGGGATTAAAACAGTCTTTCTTTTTCTAAGGAAAGACTGTTCCTTTTTTAGGCCTATTGTAAGCTACAAGCAATTAAAAATAAGGAACAAAAAAAACGCCTCCTATACAACGTATAAAAGGCGTTTCAGAAAATAGTATTTTATTTATTTTGTAATCAACTCTTCCACAAATAGTTTTTTCAACTCAGTCGCTTCATCAGGTTTCATTTTTCCGCCTAAAATTAAACGCAATTGTCTTCTTCTTAAGGCTCCATCAAATTGGCGTTTTTCATCTTCTGTTTCTGGTATTAACGCCGGTACTTTTCGAGGTTTCCCATTGGGATCTAAAGATACAAAGGTTAAATAAGCCTCATTAGAAGTGTATTTAAATTGCGTAGGAATATCCTCTCCATGTACTTTTAAATAGACTTCCATCGAACTATTAAATGCTCGAGTAACTTTGGCTTCAATGGTCACCACATTGCCTAAACGAACAGGGTTTTCAAATGAAATATTATCGGCTGATGCCGTTACTACAGGGCATCCACAATGTTTCATAGCAGCCATCGCCGCAGCAATATCCATCCAATGCATTAATCTACCTCCCATTAAATTTCCCAACGTATTGGTATCATTAGGAAGCACGAGTTCACTCATGGTTGTATAGGATTCTATGGGCTTTTTTGCTATCATGTTTAAATCTTTAGGGAGCAAATCTAATTTATTTTTTAACTATCTTTGGTAAACGATATGAAAAGGTTTATTATTTTATTATTGTTATTATGGATGTGTGATTTTGTGCTTGTGGCACAAGAAAAAAAGTTAATCGTACTTTTTGATTTCAATAAGTATGACATCCCCGATAGTTCATTATTGAAATTAGCCAAAGTAATAAATCAACAAAATATTGATCGAGTATTGTTAGAAGGACATTGTGATAGTGTAGGAAGTAAACAATACAATATTGTTTTGTCGAATAATAGAGCCAATGAAATTAAAAAATTATTTGTTCAAAATGGCATTCCTAAAACAGCTATAAAAACATGCATCGGTTTTGGTAAAGAAAAACCCTTGAATAAAAACGAAACCGAATTTGAGCGTCAATTAAACAGACGCGTAGTAATTACTATTTTTGAAAACGAAAACACCCAGCCGACCCAACAACCCCAAACAGCCCTGCTAACAAAAGACCTACCAATTATTAAAAAGTATGAATTAAGTGTCGGTAAAAGTATTGTGTTAGAAAATTTATTATTCATTCCTGGTAAACATATTATCAAAGAGGAATCGAAAACAATTTTGGAAGAATTATTTGAATTAATGCATGAAAACCCAAAGCTCGAAATTGAAATTCAAGGACATGTTTGTTGCACCATGGATGAACCAGATGGATTTGATTGGGATGAAGGCACACACAATCTTTCTGAAACCAGAGCCAAAGCCGTCTATCAATTTTTAACCAAAAAAGGAATTAATGGCAATAGAATGATTTTCAAAGGGTATGGAGGCTCTCAAAAATTAAATGAAGACGAAAGCACTGAAGAATTAAAATCTGAAAACAGGCGCGTAGAGTTTAAGGTTTTAAAGATGTAAAATAGCGCTTGACGATTTTACACTTCTATTTCCTTTCTTCCTACTCATAAGTCATAATCCCATTTTCATATCTCATTAAATACAAAAATTTATTCTCATTGAATTGATGAATGCCATTTTCTTTTACAGGCATAATTTTATATGGCGTAATAAATGAGTTTGAGTTGTCTCCTAAATTATCATTAAAAGGCACCCCGTATTTTTTCATCATATTGGCAAAATAATACAAACTTTCAAAGCCTTTATAAACTACATCTGATGTTAATCCACCCATTCGTGCTTTGTATTTTTTGGCTATATACATGCTGGCTGGCGTAATTTTATCTATGATATAGGCCGTAGTATAATAGACTGGCAAATTCGGAAATTCATTTGTTTTTGACAATGATTTTATTGCCTCCGTAGTGGGCATACAATAAACCGTTAAGTTATATTTTTCAGCCATTGGCGCCAATATTTTTAAATACTTATAGGTGGTAGAGGGATCCAACACGCCTAAAAAAATGGTCGTATGATAATTGGTATCTATATTTTTTTTCAATTGATACAGAATCGCATTTTCATCTTTTATTTCTATGGCTTTAAATCGACCAGGAATCGGATTGATGAAATCGTTTTGAAAATAATTCAACCCGTTTTTCTCTGATTGTGAATTTCCATATAAATAAAAAACATTGTCTTCTGGATGACGCACATTGATGTGCTTGTGCATTTTTTCAATATGGGAAGCCAATCTAGGTTGGAGTATCGTAAAATAAGGATTGCTCTCTTGTTCTGCATCTGATGGTGAAACAGCCGAAATAAAATTTATTTTTTTAGACTTGGCAAATTCTCCTAATAATTTTAAATCACTCACGCTGGCATTTCCTATTATCAAATCCATCGAATCTAATCGATCGGTTTCAATAATGTTTTGTACATTTAAATAGGCTGATTTACTGTCATGTACGTAAATATCTAATTTAAATCCTTGTTTGCGTAATGTGTCCGCAGCTATTTGTATCCCTTGATAAAAATCTAAACCCGGCATCATAAACTTAGGAATATTCGCTAAATTTTTTTCTAAATCTATTGAATCTAAATACAAAGGCGTAAGCACTGCAATTTTGTAACGTTCTTTCTTCACCCGTTTGCCAAAAATTACATTCCCCTTTGAGTCTGTCTCAAACGCTTGATTTCGTTGAGCATTTCCAACTAGACAAGTAACTGTAAATAAAATAACGAATATATATTTAGTCATAAACGGATTTTAATTTTGTCAAAAATAAGCAATTATTCCCATTCTATAGTGGCAGGAGGTTTTGAACTAATATCATATACTACCCGATTAATTCCTTTTACTTTATTGATAATTTCATTGGAAATTTTTGCCAACACATCGTATGGAATATGCGACCAATCGGCCGTCATACCATCTACGCTGGTTACCGCACGAAGTGCCAAAGTAAACTCATACGTTCTTTCATCACCCATAACCCCCACACTTTGCACAGGCAATAAGATAGCACCAGCTTGCCAAATGGTGTGATATAAATTATTTTCTTTCAACAAGTTGATATAAATCGCATCTGCTTCTTGCAACAACCTTGCTTTTTCTTCAGTTACTTCTCCTAAAATACGAATGCCCAAACCTGGACCAGGAAAAGGATGACGATGTATGAAGTTTTCATTTAATCCTAACTCTAAACCAATTCTTCTCACTTCGTCTTTAAACAATGCCCTTAAAGGCTCCACCAATTGCATGCGCATTTTTTCTGGTAAACCTCCCACATTGTGGTGCGATTTGATAGTAGCAGATGGCCCATTCACAGATACGCTTTCTATCACATCAGGATATATAGTGCCTTGTCCTAAAAAATCAATATCTTGGATTTTCTCTGCTTCTTCTTGAAAAATATCAATAAACAATCCTCCAATTATTTTTCGTTTTTCTTCAGGACTAGAAACTCCTTTTAGATTGCTATAAAATAAATTAGAAGCATTCACCCCTTGAATATTCAAACCCAACACTTCATAATCTTTCAAAACTTCTTCATATTCATTTTTACGAAGCAAACCATTGTCTACAAAAACACAATATAAATTTTTACCAATAGCGCGATGAATTAAAGTAGCAGCAACGGTGCTATCTACTCCTCCACTCAAAGCCATAATTACTTTTTTATCGCCAACTTGCTTTTGTATACTTGCAATGGTATCGTTGATATAATGTGAAGGCGTCCAATCTTGTTGACAACCACAAATGCCCACTACAAAGTTTTTGATAATTTGTTTGCCATTTTCAGAATGGGTAACTTCTGGATGAAATTGTAAACAGACTAATGGATTGGGTGTGCCATTGATCGTAAATGCAGCCACAGGAATGGTATCCGTTTGTGCAATAACTTCAGCCGCATCAGCCAATTGAGTAATCGTATCCGCATGGCTCATCCACACTTGATTGTCGTTGGTAATCCCTTGCATGATTGCATGACTCGAAACTACGTTGCATAATTTAGCACGACCATATTCACGAGTAGACGATTTTCCTACACTTCCTCCATATACTTTTGTCGTTAATTGAGCACCATAGCAAATTCCCAAAACTGGCAGTTTCGCATTCATTGCTTTGATATCCACCATCGGTGCATTTTCCTCATTCACCGAGGCCGGACTACCTGATAGAATTATTCCTTTCACCGTTTCATCATATTCAATGGCGGCATAATAGGGAATGATATCACAATAAATATTAAGCTCCCGAATATTGCGAGCGATTAATTGCGTGTATTGCGAACCAAAATCAAGAATAATAATTTTTTCTGTCATGTTTTTGTTTAGATATGAATTTGAAAGATGTGCTTTTTAAGTGATACTGAGATATGTGAAAATCGAAACTCCACAAAACTACTACTATGCTTGACCAGTTGGACCTCCAAATTGCATCGGCAAGGCATTTTGTTCAATGTCTTGAATAGATCCATGTACTTGTTCAAACTTTTTTATATTTTCTGCCAAAGCCTTCATCAGGCGTTTTGCGTGTTGAGGTGCTAAAATTACCCTAGATTTTACTTTTGCTTTGGGTGCATTCGGCATGATATTAATAAAATCGACTACAAATTCAGCAGTTGAGTGCGTTATGATCGCTAAATTAGAATAAACGCCTTCAGCCATTTCTTCTGT
>CANGUS010000030.1 GCA_947457085.1 Bacteroidota bacterium | reverse complement strand
TTCCAAATAATACTTGTTTGGAATTTGGAATTTTATTATTTGAAACAATATATACTGTGATAAAGCAAAAACTAAAAGATTGTCAGCAATTAATGAAACTCAACTTAAGTATGTTGGTTGTTTTTTCGAGTATTGTAGGTTATTTAATGGTTCCAGAAATTAAAGAGGTTGAAATCAGTAAATTATTTTTATTGTTTTTAGGAGGTATGCTGGTTACAGCTGCAGCCAATGCAACCAATGAATTGCTTGAACAAGACACCGATGCACTCATGAAAAGAACCATGACAAGACCGTTGCCTGATAAAAGAATGTCAAATACAGAGGCCACTATTTTTACAGGCATTGTATTGTTTGTAGGTTTATACATTTTGTATCATTTTTTCAATCCTTTGTCTGCATTTATTGCTTTAATAAGCTATTTACTGTATTCATTTTTATATACACCATTAAAAAAAATAACTGCTATTTCAGTTTTAGTTGGTGCAATACCAGGTTCGCTTCCCTGTTTAATTGGATGGGTGGCTGCAACGAATCATATGGGCAGTTTAGCCGCTTGGACACTTTTTATATTACAATTCTTTTGGCAATTTCCACACTTTTGGTCAATCGCTTGGATAGGCCATGAAGATTATGAAAAGGCAGGCATGAAAATGCTTCCCAAGGAAGGTAAAATAGGACAATATACTGCCTTTCAATGTGTGTTATACAGTGCAGTGTTAATCCCATTAAGTGCTTTGCCTATGATTGCCATGCCTGAAACATACAGTTGGATTTCATTTGGAGGATTAGTGCTTGCTGCTACTTGGATGTTGTATAATTCAATTCATTTTTTAAAAGACAATTCAGATTTGAAAGCACGTAAAGTAATGTTTGCTTCATTCGTGTATTTACCATTGACCTTGGTTTCATTGATTATAGACAAGTTTATGTAAATATGGATAAACTAAAATAATTATTTCTATCTTCATCACATGAAACCAATACATTCAAAAGCAAGCATACAATTTATTTTCTTTACGTTACTATTAGATGTAATTGGTTTTGGAATCATCATTCCGGTAATACCCGAATTGATAGCCAACCTTAAAGGTATTTCAATCAATGAAGCAAGTAAATACGGCGGATACCTTTTAACAAGTTTTGCGATTGCACAATTTTTTAGTTCGCCTATTATGGGTAGTTTAAGTGATCAATATGGTAGAAGACCAGTTTTATTATTTTCTTTGTTTGGTTTCTGTATTGATTATTTATTTTTAGCTTTTGCACCCTCTTTTGGTTGGTTAATGGTTGGAAGAGTCATTGCAGGCATTACGGGAGCAAGTTTCACAACTGCTAGTGCCTACATTGCGGATATTAGCACCAATGAAACACGAGCAAAAAACTTTGGAATGATAGGGGCTGCTTTCGGTATGGGTTTTATCATAGGTCCTGTATTAGGGGGCATTTTAGGAAAATACGACACTAAATGGCCCTTTTATGCCAGTGCTATTTTATGTTTTATCAATTTACTATATGGCTATTTTGTACTGCCCGAATCGTTGAGTAAAGAAAATCGTAGACCATTTGATATTAAACGCGCAAACCCTTTTAGTACGGTATTAAAACTACGAAAATATAAAAATATTGGTTGGCTGATGTTTGCTTTTTTCTTACTGTATCTGGGATCTCAAGCAGTGCAAAGCAATTGGAATTATTTCACCATTTATCAATTTAATTGGAGTAAAGATCTAGTGGGTTACTCATTAGGATTAGTAGGGATTTTAGTGGGTGTTGTGCAAGGTTTATTAATCAAACGCTCTGTGGCTTGGTTAGGCAATGAAAAAAGTGTATATATTGGTTTTGGATTATATACCCTTGGTATGTTTTTATTTTCTTTTGCTTCACAAGGTTGGATGATGTTTGTTTTTTTAATTCCTTATTGTCTTGGGGGAATTTCAGGACCCTGTATTCAAAGCATCATGACCACGCAAGTACCTGCAAACGAACAAGGTGAACTACAAGGTGGTTTAACCAGTTTGCAAAGTTTGACTACCATTTTTGGACCATTAATGATGACCAATTTATTTTACTTTGCTACCAAGCCCAATGCTACATTTCATTTTCCAGGCGCACCTTTTTTTCTAGGGGGTATTTTTATGGCAGCAAGTTTTTTTATTACATTTCGATTACTCGGGATAAAAAAATAGTGTTGAATGAATTAGTTGATTGAGAAGCAGAAGACTACTTATTATAAATCACCCAAAATTGGGCGTAATACAATGTCTTCCACAACTGTTTGCTTCGAAAGTTGATACGCATTCCAAAGAACTTCAGCTATGTCGGCTGCTTTCATAATTCTATCTTCCTCAATGCCACTACCACTCCATGAGTCAGACATGGTAGCGCCTGGATTAATCGTAGTCACTTTCACGAAATAAGATTTTAATTCTTCCCGTAAATTTTTAGAAAAACCTTGCAATGCAAATTTACTAATACTGTAAGCACCTCCATTTTTGTAGGCTTGCAAACCTGCTATGGAACTCATATTAAAAATGTGACCTGACATTTGAGCTTGCATTTTAGGGACGATAATACGAGATAAATGATAAGCAGAATATAAATTGGTTTCAATCATTTTTTCTATAGTGCCATCTGCTTCTGTGGTGATGTCGCCTGGCAAATAAGATCCTGCATTGTTAATTAAAATATCTATGGTTTGAAAATTTTCTAAACATTGTTTTCCAAATAACTGCGCTTCATTTTTCTTACTTAAATCGGCAACCATTGTGAAAATAGCAACAGCAGGATTTAAGATTTGTAATTGAGATTTTGTCTCTTGTAATTGTTTTTCATCCCTTGCACAAATTGCGATGTTGCAGTTTTGCAGTACTAATTTTTCGGCAATCGCTTTGCCTATTCCTTTGCTTGCTCCTGTTATAATTGCGTTCATGATTTATCGTATTTTATTTGTGAATTCGAATTCTTTTTTTTGGTGGTTTCGGTAAATTTAATAAATGCTCTAATTCTGAAATCAGCATTGCGGTTGCTCCCCAAACAATAATGGTTTCATCTAAATGATATGTAGGAGAGATTACATTGGGCTTCACTTCTTGTTCTTTTTTCATTTTTGGATGAAATAAAAACTCTAAAGGAACTTGAATGATTTCTTGTACTTCTTTTTCGTCGGCTTTTAAATTTTGCGCATTGGCAATGAAACCAACCGTTGCGGTCACGACAAAATTACTGGGTGGAATATAAATAGGAGTGAGCGTTCCAAGCACTTCAATATCATTTCTTTTGATGCCAATTTCTTCTTCACATTCTCTACAAGCAGTCGCAATAATATCTACATCAAATTTTTCATTTTTACCACCCGGAAAACTAATTTGCCCGCTGTGGGTTTGTCCGTCTTCTGCCCTACGAATTAAAATGGTATTCCATTTTTTATCAATTTCAAATAATAAAATCATCACACCAGCAACTCGTGCATCATTCGGAATTTCTGTTTGTTGACGACGAGTTTCAGGTGCCATTTTTAATTGTGCTTCCAAACCTGGCAAAGGTTTTAAAAACTTCTCCTTTACTTCTTCTACAAATTGATTCCTAATTTTTTCGGCTAAAATATCTTCCATATTCTATTATTCAAATTTAATAATTACTAATCATCTTTCAACTATTGTACCAAGGCAGCTAACTTCAATTGTACCACATTTTCTACATGGTGTGTATGCGGAAACATATCCACTGCTTGTGATTTTGTAATCATATATTCTTTTGATAATAATTGTAAGTCCCTAGCTTGTGTGGCAGGATTACAACTAACGTAAACAATTGTAGGCGCTTTTATTTCTAATAATTTTTCAATTAATTTTTCATGACAACCTGCTCGTGGAGGATCTATTACAACCACATCGGGTTTGCCATGCTTTGCAAAAAAAGAATCATTGCAAATCTTGATCACATCGCCTGCATAAAAAGAGGTGTTCTCTAATCCATTATTTTTTGCATTGAGTTTTGCATCTTCAATCGCATCTTCAATAGTTTCTACACCTATAATTGTTTTGGCATTTTTTGATAAAAATATCCCAATGCTACCTGTTCCACAATATAAATCATATAATATTTCATCACCTTTTAAATCAGCAAATGCTCTCGTTATTTTATATAATTCTTCTGCTTGTGTTGGGTTGGTTTGAAAAAAAGATTTAGGGCTGATTTTAAAAATAAAGTCTTCTAATTTTTCATGGATAAATGCTTCACCAGAAAAACAAATAACTTCTTGGTCATAAATGCTGTCATTCATTTTTAAATTGATGGTGTAGTTTAATGAATGTATGCTTGGGAATTTTTCTTTTACAGCATTCATTACCATTAAAATACTAGATTGATCATCTTCTCCAAAAACGATATTCACCATCGTTTCATTTAAAGAGGAAACCCGAATCATCATGGTGCGTAATAAGCCTACATGATTTTTTATATCATAAAAACTGATATTATTTTCATAAGCAAATGCTCGAATATAATTTCGTATGGCATTGGTAGGTTCGTTTTGTAAATGACATTTTTCAATATCAATTACTTTATCAAATAATTTGGGTGCATGAAAACCTACTACATTTTTTTCAAAAGATTCGCCATTATTTAATTCCTCACTGGTAATATATTGTTTGGTAGAAAATGTAAACTCTAATTTATTTCTATACAATTTTGTCAATGCAGAACCTTTGATAGGCAAATATTCACCCACTGCTACATGCCCTATTCTGCGCAATTGATCTTTTACTTGTTGCTCTTTATATTGTAATTGTAATTCATAGGGAAGCATTTGCCATTTACAACCACCACAAATACCAAAGTGTTCACAAAAAGGTTCAACCCTGTTTTCCGAATATTTTGTAATTTGATTAACTCTTGCTTCGGCCCAATCTTTTTTATTTTTGTACACAAACACATTGGCAACATCGCCAGGTACTGCCCCTTCTACAAAAATGACTTTTTCGTTGTGCCGGGCAATGGTTTTGCCTTCGGCTGCATACGACTCAATCATTAAATCATTGATGACAAATTTTTTCTTTCTCGACATAATAAAGTACAATTAGTAATAGTGTTGCAAGTTAAGGTGTCAATATTAATTGCATCAATTTTGAGTTAAAAAAAGGTAAACTATAACAAAGTGTTAATCCTTTTGAAATGCTATACTTTCAATTTTTTTTAAACGTCTCCATGTAGTAATTTCACCCCTCATAATTCAAAAAAATAGTTTTTTATGAAAAAAATATTTCTTTCGTTATTCATTTTAATTGCATCATACATTCAAGTAAATGCAAAAGATGGTTACTCAATAAAAGCAAAATTTACAGACCAAAAAGATACCATGGTTTATCTCTGTAACTACTATGGAAAAGCATCGAATGTGTATCGAGTAGATTCGGCCAAATTAAATAGCAATGGTGAAGTCACATTTAAATCAGCTAAAAAAATTGTAGGGGGGATTTATTCAATCTTATTTTATGATAGAACGACGAATGTAGAATTTATTTTAAATAATGGAGACGATCTTTCATTTGAAACTACCCGTTCTAATATTTATCAAAGCATAGTATTTAAAGGCACTTCAGAAAATGTAGATTTTTATGATTATCAGCGTTTTTTGGTAAAATATGGTGCTGAATATCAAAAAATAGAAGGACAATTAGTTGCAGCAAAAAACAAAAAAGATACGACTGCTGTATATGAAAAATTAAAAGTGAAAGGGAAAGAATTACAAGATTATCGAGAAAATATAATTGCTAAAAAACCTACTTCATTTTTAGCTAAATTATTTAATGCGGTAAGTGAACCTGAAATTCCAACTGTTTTGCCAACAAATCCAGATGGAACAAAAGATTCCTTGTATCCAAGAAATTTTTACAAAGGCCATTTTTGGGATAAATATGATTTTAGAGACGACCGGTTAATATATTCTCCTTTGTATGAATCTAAATTAGAAAACTATATGTCTAAATTAGTGATTCCAACCCCAGATTCAGTAGAAAAAGAATGTGATATGATTTTACAAAAAGCAAAAGGAATGGAGGAAACGTTTAAATACTCATTGTGGTATTTAACCCGTTGGACAGAAACCAGCAAGATAATGGGCATGGATGAGGCTTTTGTTTACTTGGTAGAAAATTATTACATGAAAGGATTGGCTCCATGGACAGACTCTGCACAATTAGCAAAATATGTAGACAGAGCTCGAAAAATTGCGCCCAATATGATTGGTCAACCTGCTATGGATATAAGAATGATGGATACTTCTGGTATCAACGTTTTGCCTTTATCTGCCGTTAAAGCAAATTATACTATTTTGATATTTTGGTCACCAACTTGTGGACATTGCCAAAAAGAAATGCCCATATTTGATTCGTTGTACAAAGCAGCATTAAAAAAATACAATGTAAAAATATATGCTGTTGAAGCAGATGGCGAAACAGACAAATGGAAAAAATTCATTTCAGAAAATAAATTAGGAGATGGTTGGGTGCATGTTCATGATCCAAATCACACTTCCAATTTTAGAGCTTTTTATGATGTGTATAGCACGCCAACCTTATATCTATTGGATGAAAATAAAGTTATTCGTGGTAAGCGAATAGATCATACCAATGTTTTGGGCCTCATTGAATGGCTAGAAAAAAAGAAAAAAACAAATAAATAAAAGAAGTAAATTCGCAATCTCAAACATTAAAATAAAGTCGTAAAATTTATTATGAAAAATATTCTTAGTTTAAATCTGTTACTTTTAGCTTTAATCACTTCTTTTACTATAGATGCTCAAAAAAAGGAGGATGTATTATTTACCTACGGAGGGAATGCAGTAACTAAAAAAGAGTTTTTGAGAATGTATACCAAAAACATTAACAATCAACAACCCGATTTTAGTGAAAAAGCGGTACGAGAATATTTAATGCTATATAGCCGTTTTAAAATGAAAGTAGCGGAAGCAAATGCCTTAAAAATAGATACCTTAGCAAACATTGAGTCAGAATTGAGTACTTATAAAAAACAATTGGCAAAGACATATTTGACAGACGCTGAAATGAAAAATAAGTTGTTGAAAGAAGCCTATGAACGCTCAAAGAAAGATGTTAGAGTTGCGCATATACTGATATCAACCCCTCGTAATAATGACGACACCTTAAGTGCTTATCAAAAAATAGATAGTCTTTATAATGCAATCACAGTTAATAATGCCGATTTTTCTGTCATCGCTAGAATGTTTAGTGATGATAAACAAACGGGCTTAAACGGAGGAGATTTAGGATTTATAACGACATTGCAAATTGTATATCCATTTGAAAATGTAGCTTACAATACACCAGTAGATGATGTTTCAAAACCATTCAAAACGATTTATGGTTATCACATCATTAAAAAATTAGAAGAAAGACCAGCAAGAGGTGAAATTCAAGTTGCTCAAATTTTGGTTAATGTGAAAAAAAGTGCTGGAGAAGCAGGAGATAAAATAGGCAAAGCTAGAATCGACTCGGTATATACGTTGCTAAAAAATGGAGCGTCATTTGAAGCCATGGTAGAAAAATATTCTGATGATAAATTTTCATTGAATTCGAAAGGGGTGTTGCCAACTTTTGGTGTAGGACAAATGTTACCTGTATTTGAAGATGCCGCATTTAGTTTAAAAAAAGCAGGCGATATTTCACAACCTGTAAAAACAGAGTATGGTTATCATATCATCAAATTAATCAGCAAAACGCCTTTAAAACCTTTTGATTCTGTAAAAACAGATTTAGGAAAAAGAATTGAAAAAGATAGCAGAACAGATATTGCTCGTTTGGAATATACAGAAAAAGTAAAAGATAAATTAAACTTCAAAGAATACCCGATTGCGTTAAACGAAATAATAGCTGCAATTAATGATTCTACATTAATGAATGGTACATACAATGCAAATACATATGCTAAGTATAAAAAGCCATTGTTTACAATGACGAATGTAGAATTTACCCAAGCTGATTTTGCAAACTATTTAGAAGCATTTACCAAAGCAAAAATGTACGGAAAAAAAGAGGCTACTTTACGTTCGTTATATAAAAACTATGCTGATAAAGCAATGAATGATTTTCAAGAAAACAGATTGGTTGATGACAATGAAGACTATAGAAATTTATTGACAGAATATAGAGATGGTATTATGTTGTTTGAATTGACTGATAAATCTGTATGGTCTAGAGCCTCTATGGATACAACAGGCTTAAATGAGTTTTATACAAATAATAAATCGAACTATCAATGGGGATCGTCTATAAAAGGAACTATTTATAAAGCCAACGATGAAGCAACTGCAATCTTATTAGAGCAACAATTAAATAATCCAAAAAATAAAACTTCTGATGACGTTTTAAAAGCGGTAAGTGAAGCTGGTGCTCAAAATAAATTAGTAGCTGAAAATGGGAAATATGAAAAAAGTCGATTCCCAGTAACTTTAAACATGATTGCAGGAAAATATTGCCCTTATTATAAAAATGAAGAAGGTACATATACAATATTAAAAGTGGATGAAGTAGATGATGAACCATCTCAAAAAACGTTGAGTGAGGCCCGCGGTTATGTAATTTCTGAATATCAAGAGTATTTAGAAAAAAAATGGATAGCAGATTTAGAAGCAAAATATCCTGTAAAATTGAATGAAAAAGTGATTAAATCAATTATTAAATAATAGACGAACAATTATAAATTGAAAGGCTATCTCAAAGAGATAGCCTTTTTTGTTTATAAAACTCATCTACTATTTAAAAAAAATCCGATTCTATTGAATCGGATTGATCATTATATTCGTTCAAAAATTAGCTACCAAATACTTTTTTTAATAAACCAGTAATTTGTGCTGCAGGATTTGTACGAATATTTGCTTCTTCTTGTGCAACTGTTGTAAACAATCCTGCCAAAGCTCTTTCTGTTACATAACCCGTTAAATCGGTATTTACTTTTTGACGAGATATAGGTAATTTGTTGTAGGTAGTAAAAATAGATTGCCATAAAGCTGGTGCATTTACTCTCTCTAATGATTTTTCTATCACAGGTCTAAATGCTTGTGTCAATGCAGCTGTAGTAGTTTGTTTTAAAAAGTTAGTTGCGGCATTGTTTCCACCTCGTAAAATTGTTAATCCATCATTGATATTCATGTTGGTGATTGCATTGATAAATATCGGAACTGCTTTGCCAGAAGCATCTTCAGCAGCTCTGTTCAAACTTAATATTAATTGATCACATTGTTTATTAAAACCAAATTGACGAAGCGTAGTTTCAATTTTAGAAACTTCTTTTGGCATTAAAATTTTTATTAATTGATTTCCAAAAAAACCATTGGCAACATTTAATTTTTTTGAAGAGTTTTGTGCGCTGATTTTTAAGGCTTCCTTTAATCCATTGACAACTTCTGTATTGGATACATTCGCTCCTAGACCACCTAAAATAGTTCCTTGATTTTGTTGACCACCAGATTGATTGTTTAAAACTTTATCGGCATTTTTTAATATATTTTTTAATGTTTGTGCCTGAGCATATTGGCTAGCTATTGCAAAACCAACCAGTAGAATGTATTTTTTCATATAATATTGTTTTTAAAAACCATAGACTATTAGAATTTGATAAAGTTAAGTCTTATTTATTGCTTTATTATTTTTTGTTAAAAAACTTCATTACTGATTCTCATATTGGCAAACAGTATCTTTATTAACTATTCAAAATATATTGTTGACACTAATTAATTTGTTATCAAATTAAATCCTTTACAAACCAAAAATCTGTTTGAGGAGTTGTTCCTAAAGGAAAATCATTTTCTTTACCTGTATTCACAAAGCCTAATTTTTCATAAAACCCCCTGGCTCTGAAATTATATTCCCATACACTGAGGTACATTTTTTCGTAGTTTCTATCTTTCGCAAAATCAAAAGCGAACTGCATTAAGTCTGTGGCTACATGTGTACCATGATATTCTTTTAATACATATAATCGAACGAGTTCAATGCATTTAAATGCTTTCAAATCTTCAAAAGGGTATTCATGAATTTCGTTGATACGAATATAACCTTTCGCAATACCTTCTTCTTCCAAGAAAAAGAAATTATCATTTTCATCTTGCAAATCGATTATACATTGTTCCAAATTAAAAAATTTATGTAATACAAATTGCATGTCTTCTTTGGTGCAGGTTCCACCAAATGTGTCGTCAAATGTTTTAACACCAATGGTATGTAAAAGTGCTGCATCGTTGATGTTTCCTTTTCGAATCATATCTCAAATATAAAAAAAATGGAACACATCGTTGCATTCCATTTTTTAAAATTAGATCCTTGTATTCATTTATAATCCACACATATCTTCAGGTTTTACCCATGCATCAAATTCTTTGTCTGTAACATAGCCTAATTTTACAGCCATTTCTTTTAATGTAGTTCCTTCTTTATGTGCTTTTTGAGCAATTTCTGCCGATTTATAATAACCAATTTTTGTGTTCAATGCGGTTACCAACATCAATGAATTGTCTAAATGTTTTTTAATGTTAGCTTTTATTGGTTCTAATCCAACGGCACATTTATCATTAAATGAAACACAACCTTCACCAATTAAACGAGCACTGTGTAAAAAGTTATAAATCATCATTGGTTTAAAAACATTCAATTCAAAATGACCCATGCTTCCTCCTACTGAGATGGCTACATCGTTGCCCATCACTTGTGCAGCAATCATCGTTAACGCTTCACATTGTGTAGGATTTACTTTTCCTGGCATGATAGAACTTCCTGGCTCATTATCTGGAATAAAAATTTCACCAATTCCAGAACGAGGTCCTGATGACAACATACGAATATCATTTGCAATTTTCATCAATGAAACCGCAACCGTTTTCAATGCACCATGCGCTTCTACGATGGCATCGTGTGCTGCCAATGATTCAAATTTATTTTCTGCTGTAACGAAAGGAAGTTTAGTTAATTTTGCAATGTGTTTTGCTACATTTTTTGCATAATTTTTCGGTGTATTAATTCCAGTTCCAACGGCCGTTCCTCCCAATGCCAATTCACTTAAATGTGCTAATGAATTTTTAATTGCTTTTAAACCATGATCTAATTGAGAAACATATCCACTAAATTCTTGACCAACAGTTAGTGGGGTAGCATCCATGAAATGAGTACGTCCTATTTTTACCACATGCATAAATTTCTTCGATTTTTTATCTAATGTGTTACGAAGTTTTGTGATGCCCGGTATAGTGGTTTCCATCAACATTTTATAGGCAGCAATGTGCATTGCCGTTGGAAAAGTATCATTGCTACTTTGGCTTTTATTTACATCGTCATTAGGGTGTAAAAACTTTTCTTTGTCTTTTAATTTACCTCCCATCAATACATGACCACGATACGCAACTACTTCATTTACATTCATGTTGCTTTGTGTTCCACTACCTGTTTGCCATACCACTAATGGAAATGCATCAGCATGCTTTCCTTCTAAAATTTCATCACATACTTTGCCAATTAATTCGCATTTTTCTTTCGACAAAACCTTGGCTTCCATGTTGGTGATAGCTGCTGCTTTTTTCAAATAAGCAAATGCCTCAATAATTTCTTTTGGCATTTTGTTAATGTCTTGTGCAATTTTAAAATTGTCGATAGAGCGTTGTGTTTGCGCTCCATAGATGGCATTCATAGGTACTGAAACCTCACCCATCGTGTCTTTTTCGATTCTGAAACTCATTGTTTATTTTACCGCTGGGAATATAAGATCGCAGAGGATTTTTTTAATTTTAAAAAATAATTTTGCAAATTTAAAACTTATATACGATTCTTTTAAATTCTAGTTTTAAAAAAATGTTGATTCATAGAAGAAACCGTATTTTCATAATTGTTAAATACTCCAACTTACACTTCCATCTTTTTCATCTTTCAATTGAATGCCAGCTTCCTGTAATTTATTTCGAATGGCATCGCTTGTAGAAAAATCTTTTTTCACTTTTGCTTCCTTCCGAATATCAATTAATACATTCATCACATCATTCATTTTGGAAGAAGTATTTTCTGCTAAGGGTTTTAAACCAAAAACATCGATCAAATAATCATTCATTGTTTTTTGCATGAGTATAATAG
>CANGUS010000029.1 GCA_947457085.1 Bacteroidota bacterium | reverse complement strand
TTCTAATGATTTAACGTCTGTTGCATTTGAAACAGATGTAGGACTTACTACTTCAAAACCTAATGTGTCGCTTTCAATTAAATATCGGATACTGTCGTCTAATACTTCAATGTTTTGCATGTAAGCAAACGAAGATGTAGATTCTAATTTTTGATCAAGAGGATTTAAAATACCATAAACAACAGGAATTACAGAAGCATTTGCTTTACGTTGAACTTTCGGTGCGGTGTTGAAGAAATATGCTTTTTCACCCACTGCAGAGTAAGCCGCTTCGTTAGAAACTACTCTGTTAGCAGATCTTGCTACACCAGGAACCAATGCAGATAGATTAAGATAACGAGCAGTAGCGCTTTTAATTACAGTATCTACACCACCAATATTTTGTTGTATATTATCATTCCATGTAAAGAATACAATATCTCCTGCAGGTGAAGTAGAAACTTGTGGTCTTTGATCTTCTGTATTAGCAATGATAGCGCCTGCAGTGTTTGTTGTTAAACCAATAGAATCTGCTCTTAATTGATTAGAACGAGAAATGAAATTTAATACAAAACGATCTAGCGTAACATCATAAGAAAGATCGAACATGTTGCTTGCGCGAATAGAGTATCCATTACCTGCAGCAATATCAGCTTCTGAAGAGCCATAACCCATTGTGAAGAACATGTGAGGTTGACCATAATTATCTACTGCTAAATCAGATTCAAAAGCAGCACTCACTGCATGAATAACTGTTGTACCAGTTGTAGGAACAGGATACAAAGATTGAATTAAAGCAAAATCGTTTAAGTTAACTGTGTAAGGACCTGTCCAAGTTGCTCCAGCATCATTTGTTTTGTAAAAATTAAGGTCATAAACCTCATCAATATTTGCATCTAATTCGCTTCTGATATCGCCTAAAAAGCTAATCCAACCATTTGTTCCAGTAGGATCAAAGGCAATGTTTAATGAACCTGCTTTGATAGAACCAGAATGTTGGTCCCAATTTGGCGTTTTAATAGTTGAAGTCCATGTAACATTGTTACCAGTTTGAGTACCTTTTAAAATGATGATGTCACCTAAATTAACATTAGAGGCATCTATGCTGTAAGAAGTTGCCCAAAATGTATTTGCAGCTCCTTTACACATACTGGTTACCACGCTGACGTCACCACCATTGATGTTTGTATTTGACTCAGTATAACCAGAATTATCTAATTTTCCAGTTCCTGTTGTAATACCATCCCAGTCACCACCATTATGATAAGTTCCTAGATATTGCATATTCACATTTGCAGGATTTGTTGCATTTGTAGGATTGTCAATAATTACTTGTGGGTATCTACAACTAACTGAAGTGTTATTTGCTGTAGGGTTTAAAGGCCCTTTGTTAATATCAAAAGTAGCGCCATTATCGGTAGAGATATCATAACGATAGAAAGCAGGGTTTTCCGTTGGAAAAAGAGTTGGATCCGAACGATGAATAAATACTAAAGAAGAACATGCATCGGATACAGAAACACAATGCATATTAGCGTTTAAAAGGGTAAGCATGTTGGCAGCAGATCCCAAAGGAACTACTTGTGCATTAGCACCCAAAGCGGTTAAGCTTAACAAAGAGAGTAATAGTTTTTTCATTTGTATATCATTATTTATGACGAAAATAAAAAAAGTATTTCAATTTCAAAAAACTATCTATTATAAATATTATGCACAAATTCATTTTAGCAATAAATATTTAATTACTCATTTACGACAACACCAATTCTATTTCTTTGTGTTTATAGCGTTTTAATTTACCCTCTACTTCCAATTCTAATTCACCTTGCACATTCACCCCTTTTACGATTCCTTTATACAATTCATTTTTTTTAGTAAATGTGATTTCTTTGTTTACTTTATATAAATTCTGGTTGAAAGCCTCAAAAAGTGCATGCCCATTGTTTCCTATTTTTAAAAAATGCTTGTTGAGGATTTTGAGTAAATTCTTCAAAACCGATTTCACTTTTTGTTTTTCTTGTGTTTGATTAAACATAGAAGTCGCTCTGTTTAAATCAGAAAAAACGGCTTGATTCACATTTAACCCAATGCCTACCACAGCATTGGTCCATTGGGATCCCCTCAAACTATTTTCGATCAAAATACCAGCTATTTTTTTATCTCCTGCATAAATGTCATTGGGCCATTTTATACTGACATGCGGAATATTATAGTTCGTCATTAACATTTCGGCTACGGAAAGACAAGTAGCAGCATTTAAAAAAAACTGTTTTTCTATCGCAAACTCCCTCGTATCAATGATTGCAGAAATTAATAAGTTTTTACTTTCCTCTGCTAACCACAAATTTGCTAACTGTCCTTTTCCTTTTGTTTGAAAATCGGCCCGTACAACCATACCATGCTCTGCCATTCCTTCATCTATTAATCTCATGGCATAGTTATTGGTACTATCTATTTCAGATAATTCAATAATTACATCTCCAATAAGGGAACCCTTCAGCATTCAGTAATTTTGTTTAAGTTTGTAAATTATTAAAATATCACGAAGTAACAAAAATTATATATTGAAAACGACAATAGGCGACAAGAAAGCGACAAAATCTAAATTAACACAGAGCAGCAAAATTATTAAAACAATTATTGAAGCTATTTTAGATAAAAAAGGAGAAGAAATTATTTCTTTAAACCTTAAAAAAATACCTGAAGCGGTAGCAGATTATTTCATCATTTGTGAAGGTAGCAATCCCAATTTAATAAAGGCAATTGCCGATAACATAGAAAAAGAAGTAAAGGATGCTTGTGGAGAATGGCCTCATAAAGTGGAAGGAAAATCTGGAGAAAAATGGATCCTAGTAGATTATGTAGATGTCGTAGTTCATTGCATGACACCTGAAACGAGGGCTTTCTACAATTTAGAAGATTTGTGGCAAGACGCAGAAAAAAAAGAACATCATTAATTTAAAGAACGCTTTAAGTAGCAAACAACATGGAAGATAAAAAAACACAAAATTCGGCACCAACACCCAACCAAAACCCTGTTGGAAACGCTAACAATTCACCAAAAAAAGGACCAAAATTTAATTTATGGTGGATTTATGGTGCCTTTGCAGTGGCTTTACTTGTATTTCAATTTTATGGCAAAGACTTAACAAGAAATGCCAAAGAAGAGAGCTTTCAAACCATCAACAATCGCTTTATCACAAAGCACATGGTTGATAGTTTGGTTGTGTATGCAAAAACGGTAGAGGTTTACCTCAATAAAGATTCTTTGAAATTGGCTAGCAACAGCGAATTCTTAAACAAAGAATTGAAAAAAAATATCGAAGGTCCTCATTACATATTTTCTTATGGAAATATTGAACAGTTAAGAAACGATCTGAAGGATGCGCAAATTGCTGCCAATTACGCCAATAATGAATCTATACAAGTTACCTATGCCGAAGATAATAAAAGTGGCATTGTTGGTGTATTAATTCAGTTTCTGTTACCAATTGCAATTATGATTGGTTTGTGGGTTTTAATGATGCGCAAAATGGGCGGTGGAGCTGGTGGCTCTGGCGGACCAGGTGGTATTTTTAATATCGGTAAATCCAAAGCGCAATTGTTTGACAAAGGAACTAAAGTAAATATTACCTTCAGCGATGTAGCAGGTTTAGATGAAGCAAAAGGAGAAGTTATGGAAATTGTAGATTTCCTTAAAAATCCTAAAAAATATACCGCCTTGGGAGGAAAAATTCCTAGAGGATGTTTATTAGTGGGCCCTCCAGGTACAGGAAAAACCTTGTTAGCCAAAGCAATGGCTGGTGAAGCACAAGTTCCTTTTTTCAGTATGAGTGGGTCTGATTTTGTTGAAATGTTTGTAGGAGTTGGTGCCAGTAGAGTAAGGGATTTATTTAAACAAGCTCGTGAGAAATCACCTTGTATTATGTTTATTGATGAGATTGATGCTATTGGTCGAGCAAGAGGTAAAAACCAAATGATGGCCAATGATGAACGTGAAAATACATTAAACCAAATGTTGGTTGAAATGGACGGATTTGGTGGAGACAGTGGTATCATTGTATTAGCAGCTACCAACCGCCCAGATGTATTGGATCCTGCCTTGCTAAGACCAGGGCGTTTCGACAGACAAATTTCAATTGACATCCCTGATTTAGCGGGTCGTGAAGCCATATTTAAAGTGCATTTAAAAGGATTAAAAAAAGCAGACAATTTAGACATTCATAAATTGGCAGCCCAAACGCCTGGTTTTGCAGGAGCAGACATTGCCAATGTATGTAATGAAGCGGCATTAATTGCAGCCCGTAAAGGAAAAACAGAAGTTTATATAGATGATTTTAATGATGCTGTTGACAGAATTATTGGCGGTTTAGAAAAGAAAAATAAAATTATTCAACCCGATGAAAAACGAGTGATTGCTTACCACGAAGCAGGACATGCAGTATCTGGTTGGTTTTTAGAGCATGCTTATCCATTAGTAAAAGTAACTATCGTTCCAAGAGGTGATGCAGCTTTAGGCTATGCACAATATTTACCAAAAGAAAAATATTTAACCCTTAAAGAAGAAATAGAAGATAGAATGGCAATGGCTTTAGGCGGCCGCGCGGTGGAGGAGTTAGTTTTTGGAAAAATATCTACCGGTGCATTAAGCGATTTACAACAAGTGACTAAAATGGCTTATTCCATGGTAAGTATTTATGGTATGAATGCTAAGATCGGAAACATTTCATTTTATGATCCACAAAGTGAAGGCAGTTTTCAAAAACCTTACAGTGAAGAAACAGGTAAAATAATTGATGATGAAGTTCGTTTACTTTCTGAAACAGCATATAAAAGAGTGACTGCTTTATTGACTGATAAAATGGATGCGGTAAAAATTATTGCAGAAGAGTTATTAATTAAAGAAGTGCTATACAAGGATGATTTGGAAAGATTGATTGGCAAACGTCCTTTTGAAGAACCTGTACTTTTTGAAGATACTGCAACTGAAACAGTGCCAAATGAAACTGATACAACTACTGAAACAACTCCTATTGCATAAAAAATATTGTAGAAATGTCTAGTCAAGCAAGAGAAAATATTTTAGGAAGCATTCGAAAATCATTGGAAGAAAATAGTCTTCCTATGCCTTTTCCTGCTGCTGATAGAAACGAAGAATTTTATGTTTCTGAAGAAATCAGTATCGAAGAAAAATTTGCTCAAGAGTTTAGCAACTTAGGTGGCAAATTTGTGTATTGCGCTGATGAATCGGAAATGATTCAACAATTAGAAAGCTTACGTGATGCCATGAAATGGAATCAGATTCATGTAAAAGATGCTTTCTTGCAAGCATTATTCAAAGAAAACCAATTGGATTTCATCAATGAATCGCAAGACATGAGTCAAATAGAAGTTGGCCTCTCATTGTGTGAATGTTTAGTTGCTCGAACTGGAAGTGTGATATTGTCATCCGGACAAGAATATGGAAGAGCACTGCCAGTATACTCTCCTATACACATTACCATTGCTTTTGCGAATCAACTTGTTTGGAATATATCCAATGCCACTGCATTATTGAAAGAAAAATACAACAACGAAATTCCATCGATGATCAGTTTAACGACTGGCCCTAGTAGAACAGCAGACATTGAAAAAACCTTGGTAGTAGGCGTTCATGGACCTAAAGAAGTATTTGTTTTTTTAATTGACAAAAACTGGAAAAAATAAAAAATAAATTATCATTTTATTGAAGGATTTGAGTTGCCTCAAATCCTTTTTTTATTTGTTGAAGCTCATAAAATGAAGAAACCTTTGAAAGATGAATCGTATCAGGTTTTGGACTTTTAAAAAATAATGAATCCACAATTTTCATTATCTTTGAGATATGAAAAAAAGACTATTGTTATTATTTATTTGCATTCCATTTTTATCTTTAGCACATGGTTTTGATGAATTAGAAATGGGTATTGCCGCAAAAGGTGTTAATTTATCAGGAACCTTAACTATGCCTGCCCATTCGAACGCAAAGATTCCACTCGTCATTATTATTGCTGGAAGTGGCCCTACAGATAGGAATTGCAATGGTCAAGGTTTTAAAAGTGATGCCTACAAAAAAATGGCTACACAATTTGCCTTAAACGGAATTGCCACTTACCGTTATGACAAACGAGGGATCGGCAAAAGTGTGGTTGAAAACTTCAAGGAAGAAGATGTAAATTTTGAAGTCATGATTGATGATGCGAAAGCCATTATTGCTCATTTTGAAGCGGATACACGATTTAGTAAAATAGCAATAGCAGGGCACAGCGAGGGCTCTCTGGTAGGCATGATGGCTGTTAGAGAAAACCAAAAATACATATCCATTGCAGGGAGTGGATTTCCAATTTCAGAAATATTAAAAGAGCAATTAAAAGACAAATTAGGTCCTATGAAAAATGTTGTTTATGCTAAAATAGACAGCTTGCAACAAGGAAAAAATGTAGCGAATGATTTGATGGGTTTAGAGTCTTTATTTAGACCGAGTGTGCAACCTTTTTTAAAATCATGGATGACTTTAAACCCTACCAAAGAAATTAAAAAATTAAAATGTCCGATACTTATTGTAAATGGAACACAAGATTTGCAAGTCGATGAAAAAAATGCATTGGCCTTAAACAAAGCCAATCCAAATTCAAAATTGATATTAGTTACTAATATGAACCATTTGTTGACGGAGATAGCATCAGAAAAAGCAGAAGATAATTATGCATCATATCAAAACCCAACATTACCAATTTCTAAAAAAATGATGGATGAAATCATATTATTTGTGTTGAAATAATACGATTTTAAACATTAAAAAAATGTTTAGATGAATCAGAATCTACCATCTTCAAAATATACTTCCTATTATTGCACTTAAATGAAGATTCTTTTTACAAAGATTATATTTATCCTACTCTTAAGTACATTTTTATACTCATGTGCTAATATTTCTGCGCCCACCGGTGGTGCTAAAGATGTGACTGCACCTAAGTTGAAATATAGATCCGAAAAAGATTCATTGTTGAATTATACAGGCGGAAAAATACAATTTGAGTTTGATGAATTTATTCAATTAAAAGATATTCAAAATCAATTGGTGGTAACCCCCTTACTAAAAAATAAACCGATTGTTACATGTCATAAAAAAACAGTTACTATTTATTTAGCCGATACCTTGTTAGAAAAAAATACAAGCTACCAAATTTCACTTGGCAATGCTATTCAAGATTTACATGAGGGCAATCCTGCTAAAAATATTGGATTTACTTTTTCTACAGGCAGTTATTTTGATTCCTTGAGTTTAAAAGGCAAGGTTATAGAAGCATTTACAGGCAAAGCAGATACAGCAGCTTGGGTATTGCTTTATCCTAATTCTATCAGAGATTCAGCAATCATCAAAGAAGCACCATTGTATGTTCAAAAAGTATCATCTGGCGAGTTTCAATTTAATAATTTACCTAATAGGAACTTTAAAATATTTGCATTGCACGATGTGAATGCTAATTTTAAATATGACGCCATTGGAGAAAAAATTGGATTTTCAAATGACGATGTCAACCCTGCTGATACATCTTTAAAAATCAAATTATATACTTTTTTAGAAAAAACAAATGCAGATACTTCTTCTAAAAAAACGACAAGAGGAATGATAGAAAAATCAGCCGTTGCCAATAGTTTAACCTATATGGTTTCGGTTGATACTTTAAATAAAACCAAACGTACTTTTGGAATAAATGATACTTTAAAAATCACGTTTTCATCACCTATTAAAAAAATTGACCAGCTAAAAATAAGATTATACCAAGATGATATTTTAGATGAATCTACATGGATAGCACTAGATTCTTCAAAAAAAATTATTTGGATAAAAACAGATTGGACCGAAGATGCAATGTACAAATTAGAAGTACAAAAAGGATTTGCTTACGACAGTTTAAATAAAGCTCCAGCTGGCTCTTTTTTATTTAAAACAAAGCGAACAAGCGATTATGGAATTTTAACAATCAAGCATACAATTGAAAAAAATAATTTCATTGCTGTTGTATTAAATGACAGAGTGATTCAACGAAAAAAAATGTTGGATAGCGTTTCTACTTTCACGCTATTAAACCCAGGGAACTATCAAATTAGTATTTTACAGGATGTAAATGAAAATGGATTTTGGGATACGGGTTCTTTATTTCCAACAAAGAGCCAACCTGAAATAACTGAATTTTTTCCAAATGAAATTACAATCAAAGCCAATTGGGAAAATAAAATTGATTTGCGATTGAATGATTCAAAAAAGCCTCGACTTTCACAATAAAAAAAGTAATATGCAAAGCATCAGTGCGGATAAAATTTTTGATGGGTATCAGTTTCTTGAAGCACACTTAGCAATCGGTATTGATGAAGCAGGGACTATTCTTTCTATTCATCAAAAAAATGAAAAAACCATACATTACGATGGAATGTTGATGCCAGGAATGATCAATTGCCATTGTCATTTGGAGCTTTCACATTTAAAAAATCAATTACCCCAAAAAACAGGCTTGGTTGAATTTATAAAAAATATAGTATCCAAAAGAACCCATTTTTCTCCAGCTATTATACAAGAAGAAATCATTAAAGCAGAAAATGAAATGTTTCAAAATGGCATTGTAGCAGTGGGAGACATCAGCAATGGGTTAGATACATTAGCCATTAAAATTCAACAAAATATTTATTACCACACTTTTGTAGAATGTTTTGGATTAGATGAAAATCATGCAACAGCTATTGTGGAGAAAGCAAAATCTATTCAAGAAGAATTTGAAAAACATTCCAAAGCATCGCTTGTTTTACATGCTCCATATTCAGTTACAGAAAAACTAATTGAAGAAATAATAAGTGAATCTGCACAAAAAGTAGTTACAATCCACAATCAAGAAACAGCAAGTGAAAATGATTTATTCGAAAAAGGTACGGGTGCAATAAAAGAATTTTTCACTTCTGCCTTTTCTATAACGCCTGAATGGAAAGCAACGAATAAAACTTCTCTACAAAGTTATTTTTCGCATTTTCAAAGCTTTAAAAATTCAATTTTAGTACACAACACATTTACTTCAAAAGAAGACATTGATTATACTAAAAAGATGGATACAAATACATTTTGGTGCCTATGCCCAAATGCGAATTTATACATAGAAAATACGTTGCCCAATGCTGCATTATTGTACAATGAAAATTGTCTAGTTGTTTTTGGAACCGATAGTTTAGCATCCAATCATACATTAAATATTTTTGAAGAAATGAAAATAATTGAACAACATTTTCCTCAAATACCATTGGAAAAACTTTTACAAAGTATCACTTCTGTAGGCGCTAAAGCATTGGACATCGAAGAGCAATTGGGCAGTTTTGAAGTTGGGAAAAGACCCGGCATCGTAGTAGTTAATCATGCGAATCAGATAAACAGGATTAAATAGAAACTATTCAGAATTTCCGAATCTAAAATCTTTTAAAAATTTAATTTTTTCATATTCCACCCATTTTGTTGACAATATTTTAAAAAATTGGGCAAAGCAAATTCTAATCTTTCAAATGCCTTTGCACTGTCGTGAAAAACGATAATAGAACCCGGTTTAGTGGTTGAAATCACATTTTCTAAACACTCATTAGGTGCTAACTCTGTATCAAAATCACCACTCAATACATCCCACATGATGATTTTACTTTTAGGTAAAAGGCGTTTGATTCCATTTGCTTGAGCTAAAGTAATTCTTCCATAAGGTGGACGAAACATGTTTGAGTGAATTACTTCATTGGCCGTTTTAATATTTTTAAAATACATGGAATTAGACACCTTCCAGCCATTGTAATGATTGTGCGTATGATTGCCCACACTGTGCCCTTCATCAATTATTTGTTGATAAATTTCGGGATATTCTACTACATTTTTACCTATACAAAAAAACGTAGCTTTGGCATTATATTGTTTTAATTGTGCTAAAACCCATGGTGTTATTTCTGGATGAGGCCCATCGTCAAATGTAATATATACACTGTTTGCATGCTCTGTAATATGCCAAATACATCGATTATAAATGGCTTTAAAAATAGTAGGTGTTTTTATTAAATAGTTTTTCATTTTCTATAGCATTGTATTGATTAAGAAACTATAAATACCCAATTTACAATCTATATTGATCATACTAACAACATCAACAAAATTTTCATTTATAGAAAATGCAGGATGGAAAACTTCCATTCGTTCTGCATTAGAATCACCAACAAATCCTATTAAATCAAATATTATTTTCATATAGTATACTGCAAATATATGAAAGAGATATTAGTTCAAGTGAGGCAGTGCAGTATGTTTTTTAACACGACTACTCAACTAATTTATTATCAAGGTATTAAATTAAAAAAAGCCCTAAAAGGGGCTTTTATATATATCATTTGAATATTTTGATTAATCGTTATATACTTTAACAACACATACAAACGGTTGAATTTTTTTTATTTGATTCGACCTTGAATCTGATTTTATTTGATTGGAAGCAATTTCGTTGCTGTTAAAATCTTTAGGTAATTTTTTAAATAAATTGATTAATGCTTTCGATTTAACGGCAAAAGTAATCCCTTCAGATTGAGATAATTTATCTGAAATAATTCCTACAATATTTCCTGATTCATCAATAATCGGTGATCCACTCATACCGGATGAAGAAGGTAATTCTAATTGATAATGACTGCTATCTCCTTCGAAACCAGTAGTAGAACTTATATAACCTTCGTTATAAACGATATCTTCTTTAGGAAAACCAAGCGAATAAATTCGTTGTGCAATTGATGGATTAGATTTTTTAATAGAGTAAGGTATTTTAGCGTCAAATTTAAAATCTGATTCTGTAATTTTTAATATTGCTAAATCATTTTCAGGATCTGTAGCCACAACCTCCGTTTGATGACCTACATTGTCTGCCGTAAATGTAAAAATTTTAGAATATCCATCAATTACGTGAAAATTTGTAACAATATAGCCATTTTGAGTCAAGGCAAAACTAGTTCCAGTGTACTTGGAAGGACCTACAGGAACAGGCGTTACTTTCTTTTTTACTTTGGCAATTTCATTGTTTATCTTTTTTTGTTCTTTTTCAATATTGTTAATATAACCTTTTAATTGGATAACAGAATTTCGATTGTCTCTTTGGTAAACATTTCGAGCCACCATAAACGTTAAAATAGATGCCATAAAAGCAACAGAAGCTGCTACGGATGCTGTTTTCCAATATTTATTTACATGTAATTTTAGTTGATTTAATACTGCATCGGTATTGCTACGAGAGCTTGAGTGGATGTGATCGAGTGTAGAATGTATAAAATCACGATCTTGCATGTGCTCAAAAGATAGCATCAAAGTTTTATGTTCATGCACAGCATTTTTCAATGCAGGATTTTTTTCAATTTCCATTTCAAAGAAAAGTTTCTCTCGATCGTCCATTAAATCAAGACAATATTTTTCGATTAGTTCGTATGTATTAATAGGTCCGTTCATTTAAAATTTCATTTTCACTGTTATTAAAAAACAATTTTCTCAATCGATTGAGGCACTTATATTTTTGTGTTTTAGCATTGTCTGTGTTTGTGTAACCAAAATTGATCGCAATTTCTTGCATACTTTTATTGTCTACATAAAATGCTTTTAATAAAGTATTGCAAGGTTCTCCAATTTTTGCAAAACAATCTTGAAGTATGTTTACATTATTTTCAAATTCAAGAAATTGAGTAATGTCACTATCAACGGCCACCGATTCTTCCATATCGTCATAAAGAACGGATACAGATTGACGTTTGTTTTTAGATAGTTTTTTCAACCAAAGATTTTTTGCAACAGAAACTATATAGGTAGAAAACTGACAAGTTAAATGCAAGTCATCTGCTTTTGCTTTTTCATAAACAATGGTTACACTGTCTTGAAAAATATCATATGCATCATCTACCGATCCATTCATTTTAAAAACCATTTTTTCTATTGTAGGGTAAAATGATTTATAAACGTATTGGATAGCTTTTGTGTCACCACATGCCAAAGAACTAATCAAAGACTCATCACTCATGTTAAATTGAGAATTACTACCCATTAATACCGTTTATTCTATTTAGTAACCCAAAAGTCCAACATTTTTTTGATATTTAATATATTGATATGTATTTGTACTCAGTTTTATGATTTTTTTAGCGTGTTATAAAATAA
>CANGUS010000028.1 GCA_947457085.1 Bacteroidota bacterium | reverse complement strand
GTAGTATCGGCGCTTCCTTGAAAAATACTGGCTAGTTTACCAACAAAAGAATCCGGTCCAAGGGTTGGATTTTTAGTTGTGTCAAAAATGTCTAATAACAATCCTCTTGCACCACTTCCACTAAAAGGTTTCATGATAGCAACTGGCAATGCTTCTACAAAATCTGCATTTAATCCTATAGACAGAACTATATATTTAATACCGTTGGTTATATATGCCAATGCACCACATTCTCTAAATGCGGCAATGGCTACCAACATACCTACTAAATAGGGTAAAATTTTAATGACTACATCAAAGCCTTCTTTTGCACCATCAATAAATGAATCAAATACATTTAGTTTTTTCCACATTCCACCTACAACTATGGCTACAATTAATGAAAGCATGATTACGTTGCCACTGTGTTTAGTGACTACATCTTTTACTGTTGGAGATAAATTTTGAACCATTAACAACATGCCAATAATGACTAATATTATACTGCCAAGCCATGCAAGTAAAACGCTGTCAAATTTTAATTTCTGCTTAATACCAACAATGATAATACTGGCTACAGTAGCCGATAATGTAGCCAACACACAAGGAATAAAAATACTAGAGGGCTCGGTGCTGTTTGCCGCCACTCGGTATCCTATAATAGACAGTGGAATTAATGTCAATCCACTCGTGTGCATTACTAAAAACATGATTTGAGAATTACTTGCAGTTCCTTTATTCGGATTTATTTCTTCTAAACTTTTCATGGCTTTTAAACCAAATGGGGTAGCTGCATTATCGAGTCCTAGCATGTTGGCTGAAAAATTTAACACCATTTCACCCATTGCTGGATGTTTTTCGGGAATTTCAGGAAACAATCGTTTTAAGAATGGATTTAATTTTCGGGCTAATAAATGAATCGCACCTGCGCGTTCGGCAATTTTCATCAATCCCAAAAAGAAAATCATTGTACCCGCTAAGGGTAAGCCAACATCAATCACCGCTATTTTTGCTGTTTTCAACATCGATTCAACTATTGTAGTATAAATTTCTATGTTTCCTACTTGAATTGATTTAATAAGTGCTACAATGAATGAAATGACAAAAAATGAAATCCACACATAATTTAATACCATATGATTTTTTTATTGTGTAATAATAATAAAATTTAATGAGATATGAGATTTCAAGTAGTAGAATTCAATTTTTATAAATTTTAAATTTAAAACTTTTTATGAATACGACTTTTCTTTAATAACTCTATTTTGAAATTTAGAAATTGAAATTTAACTTTACAGAATGGATGCGAAGAAAATAATTGATAGAATAAATAACCCAGCCGAATTGCAAAATGACGATGCAAAAGAATGGAAGGAGTTGACAGAGAAACATCCTTATTTTTCTGTTGGTCAATTATTGCAGTATGGCAACGATTATTTTCAAGAAAAAGACAATATCGAATTCACTGCTATTTATAAGGCTGACCCGATTCTATTTGCTCACTTTGCTAATGAAATAAAGTCGACTGAAAAAAAGGAACTGAAAAAGAGTAAGCAAGAAAATAAAACAATTGAAACGGAACTTAATTTGCCCATGGCAGATACGAAAGAAACTCCGATTGTAATTGCTGAGAATGTAAAAGAGGAACTTTTAGTTGAAAACAAGAAAGAGTCAATCGGGCCCAAAGAAGATATTTTGGCCATGATCAATGAGTTGCCCAATAGAAATATTATTGAAGAAAAAATAGTAAAGTCCGAACCAATAATTGAAACGATAGAATCAGAAAATTTATCGGAAGAAGAAAAACGGCAGAAAGCTTTAATGGTCATGATGAGTTTTAGTGATTGGTTAAATCATTTTAAATCAAAGACAGAAAAAGAACAAATTGAAGAGCAGGAAAAAAGAGCCTTAAAAACAGCTTGGCAAAAAGAAAAATTAACCGCGATCATTGAAGAAGAACAAGATGAAATACCGGAAATGATATTTAAACAGGCGATGGACTCTATATCTATGGAAAATGCACTGATTAGTGAGTCTTTAGCTGAAATTTTAGCCAAACAAGGCAAAACAGATAAGGCGATAGAAATGTACAAAAAATTAAGTTTGCGCAATCCCGAAAAAAATAGTTACTTTGCCGACCGAATAAAAGATTTATTAACAAACAATATTTAAAATATAATTATGACCGCTTTATTTTTCATCTTAATCGTAATCGCTTGTGCTGTTTTAGCGTTTTTTGTTTTAATTCAAAACCCTAAAGGGGGCGGATTGGCTGGCTCATTAAGTGGGTTAGGTACACAAATGATGGGTGCTAAACAAAGCACTGACATCGTAGAAAAAGGCACTTGGATAACTGCAGCTGCAGTTTTAGTATTTACATTGGTTTCATTTATTGTTTCTCCTAAAGTAACTACGAAAGGGGTACAAAAAACACGTTCTGAAGAAGCGGTTAAAGGGGTTGCTCCAGCGGCTATGCCACAACAACCTCAACAAGCTCCAGCACAAACACCTGCAACTCCTGCTGCACCTGTAACACCAGCTGCGCCTACACAACAATAATTTTTTAATATTATTTTATATTGAAAGAGGCTTTATGCCTCTTTTTTTATGTATTCCTTTGTTGTAGTGTCCAAAATTGTTTTAGCATATTATTATAAATGCCCGTGAACACGGGCATTAAATTTAAATTCAATAAATCTGTAAATGATAAGATGTCTGTTTGGAATGTTGTTAGGCAATCATTCAAAAGGCTTAGCCATTTATTTTTTCAATAACATTCGTTGTAGAATACCCTTCTAAAAATGGAATAATTTCAACCTTACCTCCATAGCTTAACACCTCTTTTGCGCCAACAATTGTTTCTAGTGTATAATCTCCTCCTTTGATTAACACATCAGGTTGGAGTTCATTGATTAAATTTAATGGGGTATCTTCATCAAATAGTATCACAGCATCTATATAGGTGTGGCTAGCTAAATTGAATGCACGAGAATATTCATCTACAATAGGACGGTTGGGGCCTTTTAATTTACGAACGCTTTCATCGGAGTTTACAGCCACAATTAATTTATTGCCCAATTCGGCAGCTTCTAGCAAATAGGTATTGTGACCTCTGTGTATAATGTCAAAACAACCATTTGTGAACACTACTTTTTTGGATAGCATTTTCCATTGGTTTACAATGAGTTTTAATTCACTTATTTTATAAATTTTGTTTTGAATGAGTTCTAGTTTCTTATGCATTTTTGTTTCTGTTGTATATAGGTAATATAATAAGGGAGGCAACTCCTCCTAAAATAACAATTAAAGTTGGGATTAACCAAATTATCCAACTGATTGCAAAGCTAAAGGTTTCATCTACGCCATAAAGCTGAACAATTTCTCCTACAATTAAAGGGTAGGCGCCCAATCCTCCTGGCGTGGCAATAATGCCTATGCTGCCAAAAGACAATACGGAAAAACCCGTTTTAAAACCAAGCATATCTGTTTCATGAATGCTTTTAAAGCCAATCACGATCATGCCTAAATACATTCCCCAAATGATTAATGTGTGAATGACAAACCATTTTTTGTTTTTCATGGTTTTAAAGCTCATGATACCTGCAACAATATTTTTAAATATGCCTGCTAATTTTATAAAAAAGGGATGGTTGATTCCTTTTTTTTGGAAAATTTTGAACAAAATGAGCAATAAAATAACGGCTCCAATTAAAGTGTATTGAAGGGTATAATCACCGCTCGGGTTTTGGTTTATTTTTGCCCAAAATGATTGCAAATAATTCAAAGAAAAATCAATTTGTATCACAAATGTGATGATGAAAATGATCCCTAAACAAAGCATATCGAATGCTCGTTCAGCAATAATGGTCCCAATTAATTTATCAGTAGGCAGGTTTTCATATTTGGATAATAAGCTACATTTTAATACTTCTCCAAAACGTGGAATGCCCAAATTGGCTATATAGCCAATCATAACAGCTAAAAAAGTATTTACTTTACTTGGATACATTTCTAAAGGTTCCATTAAATAGGTCCAACGCACGGCACGGCTCCAATGACTAATAAAACCCATGAGCATGACCGGGAAAAGGAGCATGTAACGAGCATGCAGGACGGCAAATTTTATTTTTTCTATTTGTTCTGCAGTTACATCTTTTACCGAAAACCAAACTAAAAAACCACACAAACCAAAAGTAAGTAAGTACGTAATAATATTTATGTGTTTTTTATTCATTCAAAAAGAATGCTATTTTAATTTGTTTTTCTCTGTTGGGAAAATAACAAATGGTTTAAATTTCTTAGCTTCTTCGAAGTCCATTAAGGCATACGAAATAATAATAACCACATCATCTACTTCTACTTTTCTTGCAGCAGGCCCATTTAAACAAATGGTTCCACTGCCTCTACGACCCTTAATTACATAAGTTTCTAAGCGTTCTCCATTATTAAGATTCACAATTTGCACTTTTTCGTGTTCAATTAAATTGGCAGCATCCATTAAGTTTTGATCAATTGTAACGCTTCCTATGTAATTCAAATCTGCTTGTGTAACTCTTACACGATGTATTTTAGATTTTAAAACTTGTATTTGCATGAGACGACAAATATAGAATTAAATAATTGGTTTATTTTGAATTAGAATCTTAAAAAATAGGTAAAGATTTTGTTGGTTTTTATTTTTATTTGGCAACTCGAAAACTCCTTTTTAGTTTTAGCCAATGAAACATGCTTTTTACTTATTAATACTATTTGTTGGGCTGAGTTTAAAATCACTTGCTCAAAGTACAGCGGATGAAAAAATAATTGCTTTTTCAAAATTATATTCAACGATTAAATTTTATTATCCAGAACCCAATTTAATCAATTTTCCTTGGCATGCATTGGCATATAAGGGTTATCAATTAGCCCTCGAAAACGAGAATGACGAAGTTTTTATCAATAAATCCAAGGCTTTATTTCAAACAATAGCACCGGGTGTGCAAATAAATAAAAAGAATGTGTTTGATATGCGAAAAATAACTCCTGCCAATCCAAGAGCGTATCCTACAACTAAATTTTGGCAACATAAAATTGCTTTAAATGTCAATAAAAAACAAGTATTCGCTACCACGAGTTTAAATTATATATATCAGCAAAAAAATATTAAATATCAGCTTGTTCAGCTCTTTAATCCCAAACAAAAAGGGATATTAGGGAAGAAAATAAAAGTTTCTTTTTGGGCAAAGTGGGAAGGAACAATCGATTCTAATTTGGCCTTTTTTCAACTGATGCCATATAATAGAAAAACGAAAACATTTTTGGATTATACGATTAAAGTAAACAAAAATGAATGGGCGTTGTACTCCCAAGAAATTGATTATCCTGAAGAGATTAGTGTAGATAAATTGAATTTTAACTTCCCTTCGTCAGGTACGATTTATGTAGATGATTTGCAAATTGAGAAGTATGAAAATAACTTGTGGCAAAAAATTAATTTTAATAATACAGGATTTGAAAATTATTCGCCATTGGGGAGTTTAGTCGGCTGGGAAGATCCTTTTATTGGTGGAAGGATTGTTGAAAAAAACAATTCAGCAGTCAAAGAAGGTAAGTTTTCATTGAAATTATCTTCGGTCCAAGATCAAATATTATATCAACCGAGAGATATTGAAAATCCTTTTGAAATTAAATTAATCGGTGATTATCATGCATTTGTTCCCTTGCAAGTATTTGCCAATGATACTTCTATCTATCCCAGTTCAAATAAAAAGGAGCTTGAGCAATTTTCTATCCAATTAAAGGCACTAGTAGATAGTAATGCGCCTATGAATCAACAAAGAATAGCCATGGCTATTGAAATTTGGAGTCAGTTGTACCATGATTATCCTTATCGGGAAAATAATTTTAATCAAAAAAACAATTACTTCTTATTGTGCTTTTTACATGCGCTGGAAAAATCAACTGTAGATTTTAATCCAAATGACATTTATATAAAATATATATCTTGGTTAAATGATCCACATGCAACCATAGCCTATCGTAGTCTAGTAAAAGAGCCACGTAAAAAATTTAGAATTCCAATAAATATAGCATTGACTCAACATGAATGTGTTGTTTCGAACATAAAAAAAGCTGGCAGCGTTATTGAGCCAGGCGATGTGGTGCTTAAAATCAATAATGTAGCTATTGATAGTTTAATAAAAGAATACAATCGATTTTCAATTGCTAAAATAAATCAACAATTAGCAATCAGTAAATTATTGGAAATATTTGACGCAGACTCAACAGAAGTTATTGTTAATCGAAATAATAAAATATGGAAAGAGGTATTTACCTCAAAAAATCAAACGATTGCTCAAGCCCCTTCTACTCAATCTGCTACAGATTCATTGAATGATGAAAATGAAGAGCAACAGTATAAAAATGATATAGAGCAAAAAATGAAAAGCGGTCAGGTATATTATTATCAGGAAAATACTGTGGGTTCTAAGAATAAACCCATGCAGATTACAGAAGATAAAGTAGATAGCTTGGTGAAAATATTTAATAATTATCAGTATGTAATGATTGATTTAAGAGGTAAAGCAAATAATGCTTTTCTCAATTATTTAGATACGCATATTCCTACTATCGATTTAGACAAAAAATTGAATGTGGTTAAAAAAACGTTTCAACCAGTTGCTGATTTTAAATACGACACGGTAAGTTACTTGCAACAATCAAAGTCACAATTAGTATTAAAGCCCAAAATAGTATACTTAGTCAATTATAGAACAATGGGAAGCGTGGAGCTTAATTTAGTTAGATCCAAATATGGCAAATGTGGTATATTTATAGGGGAAAATACAGCGGGCGCTACCGGTATTATCAATAAAATACGCATATACGACGATGTGGAGTTTTACTATTCGAGTTCTAAAAATATAGGGCTCTCAGATTTACAAAATGGCAATTACCAAAGCGTGGGTTTAAAACCAGACTATGTAGTTTATCCTACCAAAGAAGGGATAAAAGAAAATAGAGATGAAGTGCTTGATAAAGCCTTAGAGGTAATTAAAAATTTAAAATAATATTAATTTATTCTGTAGTTGTCAATTAATCGAACGCCGTCTAAAAAAGTAGCGATTAATACTACCATTTTTTTTGATTCATCAAATTCGGTTAATATGTCTAAGTTATCTGCATTTGCTAATATAATATATTCAGGTTCAAAACCATTTTGAGTTAGTTTTTGAATCCAATTTTGCTGTAGTTGATGAAATGTAGTGGTGTTAAAAGAGTCTTTAAAAGACAATAAACAATTATATATTAATGGAGCTTTGGCCCTTGCTTCGATTGATAAGCGGGTATTTCGGGAGCTTTTGGCTAATCCATCTGTCTCACGAAGAGTAGGACAGGTGATTACTTCAACCTGTAAGTTTTGTAAGGCAATCATTCGTTTAATTACCAGGCATTGTTGAAAATCTTTTTCGCCTAAATACAATTTATGGGGTTTTACTGCATTTAATAACTTATGTACGATTAAGGATACTCCATTAAAATGTCCGGGTCTAAATTTCCCGTCCAATACAGTATCTAAATAGCCAATATCATAAATCGGTATGTTTTCCATCCCATGGGGATACATTTCTTCAACCGAAGGCAAAAAAAGGACATCCGTTTTGGCTGCAATTAATTTTTCAATATCCGCATCAATGGTTACAGGGTATTTTTCTAAATCAGTTAGGTTGTTAAATTGAGTCGGGTTAATAAAAATGCTACAAACCGTAGTCTCATTTTCAGATTTTGATTTTTCAATCAATGAAATATGTCCTTCATGAAGGGCACCCATCGTAGGAACAAAGCCTATAGAAGTCTTTTGACGCAATAAATTTTGTAATTCGAGGATTTTTTTAACGATGAACATATCAGTCAAATATAGGGCAGCTAAATCAAAATCAACCAATTTAGAGAAAAAAACAGTACATTTGCAATCCGATTGTAAAATCTATTCAATTAAAATAACACGATGGCTGTAATACAAAAGAAAAAAATTCTTTTCATTTCGCATGAATTTGCACCTTATAATGAAGAGACTGATTTCGCAAAAATATTGAATATGTTGGCTGTTAAATCAAATGACTCAGGATACGAAGTTCGTGCGATTATGCCTCGTTTTGGTGCTATCAATGAAAGAAGACATCGTCTTCATGAAGTGGTAAGATTGTCTGGTATTAATATTCAAGTAGATAAAGAAGATCATCCTTTAGTAATCAAAGTGGCTTCGTTGCCCAATGCTCGATTGCAAGTATATTTCATGGATAATGAGGATATGTATAAACGCAAAACTACCTTTCATGATGACAATGGGGTTGCTTTTGACGACAATGCAGAAAGAACAATCTTTTTTTGCAAAGGGGCTTTAGAAACCGTTAAAAAATTTGGATGGCCTCCTGATATTATACATGTACATGGTTGGATGAGCGCATTGATACCTATGTATATTAAATCGCATTATAAAAAAGAACCTGTTTTCGCCAATTCTAAAATCGTATTTTCGGTAACTAAAAATACGATCAAAGAAAAATTAGGGGATTCATTTTCTAAGCAAATTATTGCGAGCACACCACTCAAAGAAAAAGATATTGAACTATATAATGAGGGAGAAAACGCCGATATGTTTATAGGTGGAGCTAAGCACGCCGATGCAGTCATTTTGGGTGATCCGGCTATTGATGAACAGATTATTGCTGCTATTAAGCCTTCCCGTAATAAGAAAGTGTTAAATTTCGATCCAGCTTCAGATGATGTGACGGATATTATGGAACTTTATAGTAACTTGGCAGGCAAATAGGGAATTAATATAAATGGGCAAGATATTCAAAAAGAAAGGATTCAGTTTATTAGGAATCAATATCATTATATTAGGGATTGTTTTCATCTCTTCTTGTAAAGAAAATACCATTTTACCACCTGATTTAGTTCCACCAATTGATAACATCAATACTTTTCAGGATACGAGTTTGACAGTCATTACGAATAATGTTTACCAAGATTCTGTATTGACTGGTGGATTAAATGGAACCACTCGAATTTCTAATTCTAGTTCTTATTATCATCCATTAGGGGTGATTTCGGATATAAATTTTGGGAAAATGGTTGCTGGTTTTCATACAGAAGTATTACCGCCCAATAACTTATTTAACTATAAAGGAACGAATGTACAAGTCGATTCAATTATATTGGCCATTCCTTATCGTTCTTCTTTCGGTGATACGATTAATGCTGTGCCACAAAAATTTAATGTGTATCGTTCCTTACAATCTTTTTCTAGAGATTCTGCTCAATATGAAACAACGAAGGATGTGTACACTTCTGAAGTCTTGGCAAGTCAGGTAGTAAATTTCAATACATTCAGAACAGATTCACCTTCCGTAGGGACAGGAAAATTAATTCCACAATTGCGATTTAAATTACCTGAGTGGTTTGAAGATAGTTTACAAAAACAAATTGATTTAGGAGCGAATGGGGCAATGGCTACCAATGCTACTTATAATCAATGGTGGAAAGGTTTTTATGTAACCCCAGCAGATTCAAGCATAGGCAATACGATTGGTTATTTTAATACCTATGGAACCAGAATGTATATCTATTACAGATATACCAATACGAGTGGAACGCAAGATACTACCAACTCTATTTTTGGTTTTGATGCCAACAACAGCAATCGTTTTTGTCATATTACTAGAAATTATGTTGGGTCAAATGCCTTTACATATTTAAACACCAATAATCCAGCAGGAGATCCGATATTGTATTTACAAAGTGAGCCAGGAATAGCTGCGTTGTTAAGATTCCCCAATTTATTGACGATAGGAAATCATATTGTTAATAAAGCCGAATTAACCTTCAATTGCGTTGAGCCTACCAATTTAATGAGCGATACCTTAAAAGCAGGATTAATACCAAGATTGCAAGTTTTTCAAGTGGATGCAAATGGTGCTGATAAAATAGTGAGTGATTATGCAACTTTTGGTACCAATTTTGTTGATGGTAGGCGATATCAAGTGAGTTTTTTAGGAATGACTTATATACAATACCGATTTGCATTGACAGAAACATTTCAAAAGGCCATATCTCAAAAAAATACTACCTTTAGTCTTAAAATTATGGGATTAAATGCAGGAACACCTGGTGCTTTTCAATCTAAATTAATCGGAAGCAGCAGTACAATTACCTCAATGAAACCTAGATTAAATTTAATATATACAAAAATAAAATAATTTATTATGTGTGGAATTGTTGCTTACATTGGCTCAAGAGAAGCTTATCCAATTTTAATCAAAGGATTAAGAAGATTAGAGTATAGAGGTTATGACAGTGCTGGAGTTGCTTTATTAAATAAAGGTAACTTGTCTGTTTATAAAAAAGAAGGCAAAGTGGCTGTATTGGAAGACTTTGCCAAAAATCATGACATTGCTGGTAACATCGGTATTGGACATACTCGTTGGGCAACGCATGGTGTGCCTTGCGATCGAAATGCACATCCTCATTTATCGAACTCCCATCGATTGGCAATTATTCACAATGGGATTATCGAAAATTATGCTTCCCTAAAAGCGGAATTAGAAACTAGGGGGTATGTTTTTGAAAGTGATACTGATACGGAAGTCTTGTTAAACTTAATTGAAGATATTCAAAAAGAAGAAAAAAGAACGATCGAAGAGGCCGTTCGCGTTGCGCTGAATGAAGTGGTTGGAGCTTATGCAATTGTAGTGATTGATAAAAACGAACCTGATAAAATTATTGCTGCTCGTAAAGGCAGTCCCTTGGTGATTGGTATTGGACAAAACGAATTCTTTGTAGCCTCTGATGCGTCACCGATTATTGAATATACCAATAATGTCGTTTATTTAAACGATGAAGAATTTGCTGTTTTAAATAGAAATGGTCAATTGGATATTAAGACCTTAGGCAATTTAGAGAAAACCCCTTACATCCAAAAACTAGAAATGGATTTGGAGAAAATTGAAAAAGGTGGTTATGAGCATTTTATGCTTAAAGAAATATATGAGCAACCGCAAGTAATTTTAGATTGCATGAGGGGCCGTATGAATGCCGAGCAAGGTTGGATAAAATTAGGGGGTGTAAATGAATATGCTACTCGAATTAACAATGCGAAGCGAATTATCATTACTGCTTGTGGTACCTCTTGGCACAGTGGTTTAATTGGTGAATATTTAATCGAAGAATTAGCGAGAGTACCTGTTGAGGTGGAGTATGCCTCTGAGTTTAGATATCGCAATCCGATTGTTACACAAAACGATGTGGTTTTAGCGATCTCTCAATCGGGAGAAACGGCAGATACACTTTCTGCTATTCAAATTGCGAAAGAACGCCAAGCATTAATATATGGAATTTGCAATGTGATTGGTTCGTCTATTGCACGAGAAGCACATGCAGGATCATATACCCATGCCGGTCCTGAAATTGGAGTTGCTTCTACCAAAGCATTTACGGTTCAAGTAACAATATTAACTTTGATGGCATTGCAGTTGGCTCAATCAAAAGGAACGATTTCTCAATCAAGATTGCGCACGATATTATATGAAATGGAGCAAGTGCCAGAGAAAGTAAAACAAACTTTAAAACTGGATGTAAAAATTAAAGAGATTGCGGCTAAATATTTTGAGGCGAAGAACTTTTTATATTTAGGTCGTGGATTGGCTTTCCCGATTGCCTTAGAAGGGGCTTTGAAACTAAAAGAAATTTCTTATATCCATGCAGAAGGTTATCCTGCTGCTGAAATGAAACATGGTCCTATTGCATTGATTGATGAAAATATGCCGGTGGTATTTATTGCTACGAATAAGAGTGCGCATGAAAAAATTGTATCAAATATTCAAGAAGTAAAAGCAAGAAAAGGAAAAGTAATTGCCATTATTTTAGAAGGCGATGAAACCATTAAAGGATTGGCAGATGACTATATTGAAGTACCTGATACCGATGAATTATTGTCGCCATTGGTAGCGATTGTTCCGTTACAATTACTATCCTATCATATTGCTTTAATGAGAGGTTGCAATGTGGATCAGCCGCGTAACTTAGCAAAATCAGTAACGGTGGAGTAATCAGTTATTTTCCTTCATTAATCGATATAAAAAAAACTCGTAACTTATGTTACGAGTTTTTTATTGTGTGAGAGCGATTAGATTTTGAAGCCCTTGATTAATTTGTACTCTGTGGATTGAGGTCCGAATTGGGATTTTATAGAATTTTTAATTCTTGTGGAACGTTGGCTTAAATCATTGTATTGAGCTTGACGCAAATCTTTAAGGGGTTTTAATTGTCCGTACGCAGTAGTCACTAAATTGTTGGCATTGGTGAGGTTTGTTTGCAAAGTTTTCAATGAAGCTACTCTGATTTCATG